>PWFZ01000115.1 GCA_003555185.1 Balneolaceae bacterium
GCGGCGGTGGCGGGAGAGGGGTACCCCCTCCTTGATTTGGATCTGCAGGGGCATCGTTGCCTCCATCAAATTCTTCATCCTCTGCTTGAGTAAGCCGCTCAAACCTGGCGTACTGTTTTACAAAGTACATGTTTGATGATCCAATAGGTCCGTTTCTCTGTTTACCAACAATAAGTTCTGCCAAACCATTGGTAGATTGGCCTTCTGCAGTAGTTGTGATTCCATAATATTCCGGTCGATACAAGAAACAGACAACATCGGCATCCTGCTCAATCGATCCTGATTCACGTAAATCACTTAACTGAGGACGTTTGTCACCGCCTCGCTGTTCAACTGCCCTGCTTAACTGTGAAAGGGCAATTACCGGTACATTCAGTTCTTTTGCTAATCCTTTAAGTCCACGGGAAATAGTTGCGATCTCCTGTTCACGGCTGCCAATATCTTTGGAGCTGGCGGTCATCAGCTGCAGATAATCCACTACAATCAATCCAATATCGTGTTCACTCTTCAAACGACGGCACTTTGTGCGAAGCTCCATTAAACTAAGACCCGGGGTATCATCAATAAAGATTTTGGCAGTAAAAAGGCGACTTGCAGCCTCAATCAGGCGTTTGAATTCATCATCTTTCAAGCGACCGGTTCTGGCTGCCTGGGCATCAATCCTTGCTTCCATTGTTAAAAATCGTTGTACAAGCTGTGTTGATGACATCTCAAGACTGAAAATGGCAACATTGGCACGTAAACTTTCATCAGGGTGTAAAACAGCATTTCGGGCACATGTAAGTGTAAATGCGGTTTTACCCATCGAAGGGCGTGCTGCAATGATAATTAAATCACCATTTTGCCAACCGGAAGTAAGTTTGTCTACATCAAGTCCTGCCGGTACTCCCGTTACCCCCGACGGTTTACCGCGAAGATCTTCAAGGTATTGAAGAGTATCTTTCAGGATATCACCAATTGCCTGGGAGCTGGATCGGTTTTTTGTATTGGCGATTTCAAATATTCGTTGCTCGGCAGCATCAAGTGTATCAAAGGCATCCGATGTGGTATCGTATGCTTCTTTGATAATATCATTACACTGCAAAATCAGATTTCGCTTGATGGCTTTTTCTGAAATAATCTGTGCATGATAATCGACATTTGCTGCTGAACTTACCGAACGGGTTAGATCTGCCAGGTATCCACCACCCCCCACTGAATCGAGTAAGTGATTATCCCGCAATTCATTTTCAACGGTAAGGAGATCAAGCGGATTATCACGCTCATATAACACCCGGAGTGTCTCAAAAATATGGCGGTGAGCAGGTTTATAAAAATCTTCGGGCCGCAGTAACTGAAGCGCTATGGTAGCAGCCTCATGCTCGATTAACATAGCTCCTAAAACAGACTCCTCAACTTCAACCGCCTGAGGAGGTATTCGTCCGCCATTGGTGAGTGACTGGTCGTTTTTCTTATTTTGATAATCGGAGCCGTTTGACTGGGGCATTTGAGCAAATTACATGATTAAAAGAGTCTATCAACAGAAATGGTGTCTATTAAAAGCTCTTTAGAAGCAGAGTGTTTCATGAAAAAAAAGCTGCATATGTCAGCTTTTTTTTCAGAATTGATGAGTTTAAAAGTAACAAAAAGTAAAGAGTATAATTAGTGAAATTTTCACTTTTTGAGGTGTGATAGAATGGAGTTACCTGCGGGATGCAACCACTGATATAGGGCTGTCCAAAGAGGGGAAAGAATAAACTACAATTATTTTGTCATGCCGGACCCCGATCCGGCATCCCTTGACCCTTATGAAATTGGGAGATTCTGTCCCGAAAGTCTTCGGGACAGAATGACACTTTGTGGACAGCCTCAGATTAAATCCGGTTACGGTTTTCCGCCAAGTTCATCATACCGTTTTCTCACCATCTGTACATCTTCCCATGTGGGTCTTTTCCAGTTTGGGTTTCGTAAAAGTGCAGCCGGGTGATAGGTAACTGTAAGATCTGCTCCTTTGAATTTATAGAACGTTCCCCTCATATTTTTCAAAGCATCATCTTTTTCGAGAAGAGTTGTTCCCGATACTTTACCCATACAGAGTATTATTTTGGGTTGAATGAGCTCAATTTGCCGTAAAAGGTAGGGGAGACTTCGAGTGAGTTCTTCCTCAGCAGGATTCCGGTTCTCAGGTGGACGATGCTTCAGAATATTTGTGATGTAGATATCCTTACGTTTAAATTTTATAGCTCCTAAAATTTTGTCCAACAGCTGACCGGCAGGGCCAACAAATGGTTCGCACTGGATGTCTTCCTGTTCACCGGGTGCTTCGCCGATAATCATCAGGTCAGCTTTTGGGTTTCCAACTCCAAATACCAGGTTCGTATTTTCAAGGTCCGTTTTTAGTTCGTCACTCCGTTCACAAAGCTCTTTAAGCTGATCAAGTGTATTGCAATGATTAAGTTTTTCCGCCAAAGTGAGTTCAGGTTTTTCTTCAACTTTTTCAACGTCAGTACTGGCTACTTCAGCTGACACTCCGGTTTCTTTATCAGTATCATCAGACTGAATAAAATCAGGCGTAAAAGATCCGTACAGCTCTTTTTCCGTTTCAATGAACTGTATTACTTCATCCAGTATCGTTTTCTTTTGTTCGCTCATGGAAGCTTATTCGTTCACTTTTTCGAAATTTACGATACGATAGTAATTGGTGGGGTAAGCACCAACCTGCAAAAGTTGTGGGCGTAACGTGTATTGGATATCAAGAGACTCCACGCTACCGTCGATTCCCAATCTGAACTGAAGAAATTCTTCCCGTTGTGCTGGGCTTCTCCAGTTCATACGAAATGTATCATAGTGCCAGTGTTCAAGGTCTGCAATCAGGGAATCATCATCCCAAAATCGAATAATTAATTCACCATTTTCAATGCCTACTTCGGCAGTATCATACAGATCATCATAATAGTAGCCTGTAAATTCTTCAAGTGGTTTGCTGGCCGTGGTATTTTCCTGCCTTTTTGATTCAAATTCTTCCCGGTTTGCCGCAGCACTTTCGTAGCGGTTTTGGTAATTACTCCAGTAAATTTCATTCCAGTTGTTTGGCTCTTTCGATTCCAGGTAGTGATCAACAATAGTGTAGGCAATAGCCTGCTGAAAAGAGCTGAATGTGTTTGTAACGACAATCAAACCGAGGTTTTTTTCGGGTACCAGCATGTAGATTGTGTTCATTCCATCTGTAGCTCCACCGTGAGAAATTACCCGGTAGCCGTTGTAGTCAGTGATGGAAAAACCAAATCCATAGCTACGCTGAGGAGAGACTTCAGAGCCTGATGATAGCGCTACTTGTGGGGTTTGAATTTCCCGAATGGACTCCCTTTCCAGAACTTTATCACTACCATGCATACCGGGCTCCATAAGTTGCATGCGCATCCATTCTGTCATATCTGATACGGAACTGTTCACGGCTCCTGCCGGGGCGGCATTGTCCCAGTTCCGCCGGGGAATTTCTACGACTTCGCCTTTAATTTCCTGGTGTGGATAAGCTACATTGTCTCCATCAACAAGAGAGTTGATGCTTGAATTGGTCCGGTTCATACCCATGGGTTCGAAGA
>PWFZ01000131.1 GCA_003555185.1 Balneolaceae bacterium
TGCAGCGGAGCAAAACCTGTTGCCATAACAAACTGCCTGAATTTTGGGAATCCTCATAAACCGGAAGTGTTTTGGACCTTCAGGGAAGCACTGGGTGGAATGGGCGATGCATGTAGAGCACTGAACACACCCGTAACAGGTGGTAATGTGAGTTTATATAATGAGAATCCAAAAGGAGCTATTTTTCCAACTCCGGTTATTGGAATGCTGGGTATTATTGAAGATGTGGAAAAAGATATAATGACTCCCGGCTTTAAGGAGAAAAATGATATTGTTTACTACATCGGCGGTGAACGAAAGGGTATAGGTGGAACCGAATATTTGCGACATATCCACGGTTTAACTACAGGTGATGCACCTTACCTCGACCTTGACCTGGAAGTGAAGCTGCAGCAAGTATTACTCGAAGCAATACAGAATCAGATGGTAAATGCAGCTCATGATGTGTCAGATGGCGGTATTATCACCACCTTGGCTGAGATGGCTATGTTTTCAGGGATAGGGGCGAATATCTCGCTGAAAGAGTTGAAAGGCTCACAGTTTGATGTATTTTATAGTGAAGCTCAATCAGGTGTTGTGGTTACGGTTCCCCGTGAAGGTGCCAGAGAGCTGGAGCGCTTTTTTGAATCCAAAGACCTTCCATTTCAGGAATTAGGTGTAGTGGGTGGGACAGATTTTATTGTGGATGAACATATTGATCTGTCAGTAGAAACAATGCTGGACTCTTATGAGACAGCGATTCCCAAAGCGATGAGTCAGAAGTAAATATTATCATTCTCTACTTGAAGAGCGCATTTATCAAATGTGATAAATAATCATAAGGTGATGAATAAAATCCCCTCTTGAGAGGTAATATATGGGTGTGTTAGATCAATCAACGACAGGATGCAATAGCTTAAAAGCAATTAATTATCTCGGAGAAATAAAGCAAATTGACTCCTGCCATTTACTATTAAAATAGCTCCGTTAGGAGCTTCTGGTGGGTTGTAAATGAGAAGTCTATAATATATCCCCGAGGCTGTAAATTCATTGGGGTTCGTGGGTACATACGAAGGGGTTTTTGTGAATTTATTTATGGATTGGATTCTTCGTTGATTTGGGTTCAATCAATAGTCCATCGGAATTTCTTTATAAACTTTCGTGAATTTTTATACCGATGGGATTTTATAAAATGCTTCAAACATAGTGCGTTGCACTATGCTATTGCTTGCGCCCGCTTTGGGGCTTGGGCTTAACACTTGATACCGAATCAGGAGCTTCGGGTTACGTTACATGCTTCTCTGTGTTAATCCATTTTGAAATGATAGTTCTAAGTAGATGAACGAAATTTTGTTCTCAAGCCTTTCATAATCAAACAAAGTAATTCAAATTAAGAAATTCAGAATATGGAAGATCAAGTTGTTTTAATTGTTGGCGGATCGGGTGGAATTGGGCAGGCATGTGCTGACCTGTTTGCAAAAGCCGGCGCCAAAGTTGTGCTAGCCGCAAGAAATAAATCAAAAGCTGAAGAGAAGGCGAAAGAGATCAATGACCGGGGAGGTGAAGCGTATGTGATTGAGGTGGATGTAACCGACTTGGCGTCTGTTTCGAGCATGGCTCGTGAAGTGGAAGAGGATCTTGGTCAGATTGACGTATTAGTAAACGCATTTGGCTTAGGACTGATTCAGCCACTTTTAGATGTGAAGCCCGATCATGCAAAAGAAGTTTTTGATGTAAATGTGTACGGGACGTTTTTAGTGACTCAAGCGGTAGTTCGATACATGGCTACCAATAAGAAGGGACGAGTGATTATGTTTCCCGGAATTCTTGGGAAAGCAGTAATGAAAAACACGTCCGTTTATTCAGCTTCGAAGTACGCAATTACCGGATTTACAAAGGCATTGGTGGAAGAACAGCGAAGAGGAGAGGTAAAGTTTTCATTACTATACCTTGGAGGTGTGGATACAGAATTTTGGGATAACCCCAATATAGATATGCGTGTTAAAAAAGATAAAATGCTGTCCACGCAAGAAGTGGCAAAAGCGGTCTATTATGCCGCATCACAGCCCGGACAGTCAGTTTTAAACGAGATAGTGATTCAGCCCGAATCGCACCAAATGGTGTGATATACTCAAAGGACCTGACAGCACCTACTGGATCTGTCAGCGTCCGGTTTAAGCTTGTGATTTTGAATTTATTGCAAGAACCCCGACGCTGTCAGAAACACAGAAAGACACTGTGCATGCTGACAGGTCTCACCCTAAAACAAGTCGCTTAGAGTTACTTCGGAATAGAATTGGTATACCCTTCCTTCGCCAGCTGCTTTCCGGATTCATCATATGCTTCATTCTCTTCCGGCGCCCATGTGCCTAACCCATCCACATAGCGGTTATACATACAAAAAGCCGCGGCGATTAATACCGTGTCGTGAATTTCCCGATCGGTGGCCCCTTCCTTTTTTGCAGTTTCAACATCTTCAGGGCGAACCTCATTTCCGAGTATCTGTACTCTTTTTGCAATATTAAGAAGTGCCCGGAGCTTATCAGAAATATCTGTTTTCTTAAATCCGTCTTTAATATCATCCAACAGACTCATATCTCCATCTAAGTGATGGGCCGCTGCGGCTCCGTGTGATGAGTGGCAAAAATGACACTCATTTTGATAGGAAACATACGATGCAATCATTTCACGTTCAGCGGAAGTCAGCGTTGATGGTCCCCGTAGCAAGGTTTCTGCAAGCTGCGACATCGGCTTTGCCGTTTCAGGACTGTATTCCATTAGCCCAACAATTCCGGGAAGTTTATTTTTTAGATCTATGTAAGCCATGATTTTTATTTCAGGTTAACATTCAAGCCATACGAAGTCTCTAAAGGCTTGGCATGGATTATAATAAGAATAGTTATACAGTAATAACCTTCAAATAATTATTAAATCAAAGACAAAAAAAATACAAGGATTGGGACCTGACAGCACCTACTGGATCTGTCAGCGTCCGGTTTAAGCTTGTGATTTTGAGTTTGTTGCAAGAACCACGACGCTGTCAGAATCATGGAAAAGCTCCGGGAATCGGGACAAGGAAAACACTGGCGTTGTGCATATCGACGCTGTCAGAAGCACAGAAAGACACTGTGCATGCTGACAGGTCACGTTCCTGTTTGATCTGTCAGCGTCCCGGGAAGAGGAAGACATTTTGATATAAAGTTAGAAATCCGACGCTCGACGCTGTCAGAATCATGGAGAAGCGCCATGAATGCTGACAGGTCTTTTTATCCCGCAACCGGACATTTTGAAAGAGCTGATTTAAAACTCTTTTTAAGAATATGAACTCCTTCATCCAGCTGATCTTTTTGGATAGTAAGTGGCGGTCGGAACCGGATAGTTTTTGATCCGCAACCTAAAATCATAAGCTTATTCTTCATGGCCTCATTCACAACGGCATCACGGGAGTGGGTATCAGGCAGGTCAATTGCGCAAAAGAGTCCTTCACCCCGGGGGTTGGAAAGATATTCTGATTCTGTTGACCAATCAGCAAGCAGATTTTGTAAATGAGCGCCTGCATCAGCGGCGTGATCCACAAGGTTCTCCTCTTCAATCACTTCCA
>PWFZ01000022.1 GCA_003555185.1 Balneolaceae bacterium
CTTGTTGGGAACCCGACTCGGTTTTACCATGAAAGAGATTCAAAAAGTAGCTACCCGTTCTATGGAGCCCGTAGGGACCATAATTTTGGTAACGGGAGCCGGTGGAGCATTTGGACAGATTTTAATTGCAACCGGAGTCGGTGAGGCATTGGTCGGACTGATGGAAAACACAAATATGCCGGTTATTCTGTTCGCCTTTTTGGTTGCAACGGTAGTTCGGGTTTCTCAGGGTTCAGCTACCGTAGCCATGGTAACAGCAGCCGGTTTGATTGCACCCATTGTAGAAATTGGTGATTATTCTGCACCACTTTTAGGCTGCATCACCATTGCTATTGCATGCGGGGGTACTGTTCTTTCTCATGTTAACGATTCCGGTTTTTGGCTGGTAAATCAGTTTATGGGACTGACTGAAAAACAGACCCTGCAATCCTGGACCGTAATGGAAACGCTCATTGGCCTAACAGGACTGGCAGTTGTACTTATTCTTAGTATGTTTTTATAGGGTGAGAATAACCGTTTATTTGAAGGAGTGATTACTATGAAAAATATCGTCATAATGGGAGTATCCGGCTGTGGAAAAACATCCATTGGAAAATTATTGGCTGAAAAACTGGATGTGCCATTTTACGACGGTGATGATTTTCATCCTGCATCAAATGTAGAGAAAATGAGATCGGGTGAGCCACTGAATGATCAGGACAGATATCCCTGGTTGGTAGCACTGGCGAGTCAAATTAGTAAAATGAATAAGCAGGGCGGAGGTGTACTGGCGTGTTCTGCACTGAAACAAACTTACCGTGAAATTTTAGAAGAAGCGGCCGGTGCAAAAGTGGCATTTGTGTACCTGAAAGGAGGCCGGGAATTGATTGCAGAACGGTTATCTGACAGAGAAGGACATTACATGCCGGCAGAACTTTTGGATTCACAATTTAAAGACCTCGAAGAACCGGAGGATTCAGTGACAGTTCTGATCAATCAAACACCGGAAGAAATTGTAGAAGAGATAATGAGTAAGTTAAAAGATGAACCTTCAGGGCTGGGCCGTTCATGACAATAATGGTTTAATTTGCAGAATATAAGATTATGAAAAAATCAGACTTAGGAGTATTAGGACTTGGCGTGATGGGGCAGAGCCTGGCGCTGAACCTTGAAGACAATGGCTATTATGTTTCCGTTTATAATAGAATGGAGGGAGATGAAAAAGATATTTTAGACAATTTTTTATCCGGAAAAGCGAAAGGAAAAAAAGTAATCGGGTGTTATACGATAAAGGAATTTGTGGATTCACTTTCATTACCCCGAACTATTTTATTAATGGTGAGCGCAGGAAGTGCTGTTGATGCGGTGATTGGTCAGATTAAGCCCCATTTAGATGAAGGAGATATTATTATCGACGGGGGAAACTCCCACTTTAAGGACACTCAGCGGCGGGTTGAAGAGCTAAATTCCCCCGGGATTCACCTCGTGGGAATGGGGATTTCCGGAGGTGAAGAAGGTGCTCGTTTTGGCCCATCGATGATGCCGGGATGTTCTGAAAAAGCCTGGGAAACAGTCAAACCAATGATGGAGAGCATCTCTGCCAAAGCTGATGATGGTTCTCCATGCTGCAAGTGGATTGGCGGCGGGGGAGCCGGACATTTTGTGAAGATGGTGCACAACGGAATTGAGTACGGAGATATGCAGATTATTGCTGAGGCAACTCAGTTGATGAGTAAAACATTGAATATGTCTGCCGCAGAAATTTCTGAAACGTTTCTGCAATGGAATAAGGGGAAATTAAACGGATATCTGACTGAAATTACGTCAGATATATTTTCTGTCCCGGACGAAGATGGGGAACCGTTAGTAGATAAAATTCTAGATGCGGCCGGACAAAAAGGAACCGGCCGCTGGACGGTGATTACAGCATTAGAACTTGGAATTCCGCTGCCGGTAATTACATCTGCAGTTTTCAGTCGTAGCTTTTCCGCTTTTAAAGATTTACGGAAGCAGGTTGCGCGAAACCGTTCAGGACGAGAAATTGCGAAAAGCCCGGATATATCAACATTTTTGCATGATCTTGAACGGGCTATGATTGCCGCAAGAATGGTGACTTTGGCGGAAGGATTTTTCCTCATAAAAACAGCATCAGATGTGCACGGATGGGATATCAACGTTGAGGCTGTGGCGAAAATCTGGCGGGGAGGATGCATCATCCGTTCGGCCATGCTGGAAAATGTGATATCAGCTTTTAGCGAAGGTTCCGGCCTGACCCACCTTTTCGAGAGCAAGGAATATTTTGGTGAAATTGAAAAGTCGGTCCCCGGACTGGAAACGATTGTGGATATCGCGGGGCGATCAGGAATTCCCATTCCGGCAATGTCCTCGGCAATGAATCAGTTTTACACGCTGCAATCCAAAGATCTCCCCGCAAATGTTATTCAGGCCCAGCGGGATTATTTCGGTGCTCATACCTACGAACGGGTTGACCGCCCACGGGGTGAGTTTTTTCATACGCAGTGGAAGAAGTAATGGAGGAGACCCGTCAGGTTTTATTAAACCTAACGGGTCGTCTTCTTACTTCAATCTTTTCGATCTCTAAACGAAACGCCCCTTCCTGTTTATCGCTGATCAGAAACCCGAACTGGCGAATGGAAGAGAAGTCGGGTGGCGGGACGTTGTCGGGCCTGGATCCCCGATAGGTAGCTTCAAAATCGGAAAAGGGTAGTTTTACATCAATCCACTCATCCGCTTTAGTCTCAAATTTCACCTGATATGACCATTTATGAACCTCACTTCCTTCTCCTGTTCGAAGCCGAAAACTGTACCGGTTTCCATCTCCCTTTACGCGCAGGTGAATTGCCGAAAATCCGTCAATATTCAGTGGTTCATGATTTTTAACGGAGGCAAATCCACCGTTGTTCTCGAGGGAAAGTTGTCCCAGAAATACAGCGTTTCCATCATCATTTAGCTGCATTCGGCTGGATGACTTTCCCCCCATCACAACATCATTTACAATACGCCATTCCTGGTTGGCTATGTTCGAAAAATCGGTAATCAGTCTTTTTTTCATGATTAATAGTTTTAGAATGTTGTGATAAATTGGCGGGTTTTCATTTTATTCTTCAGGCTACAAACGTACATTATGCTTCCTCGAATTACAATAGAACAAATGGTGCCATGCGAAATACATCAACCCAAATTACGGTAGAAGGAATCCCGATAGAGGTGACAAAAAAGAGGGTGAAACATTTACGGGTGGTAGTATATCGTTCGAGTGGACGGGTTCGAATTTCGAGTCCGAAGTGGGTAGGTGATCAGGAGATATTTCGTTTTGCGGAATCAAAAATACATTGGATTCGCAAGCACTTAAGATCAAAAAAAGAGGTGGTGAAAATTCCGGATCAACCCATTGTAACCGGAGCAACACATAATGTGTGGGGAACTCCATATGTGCTCAATATCATCGAAAAAGATGCACCGCCGTGTGTAGTTGTTAACGGAAGTGCAACAATGGATCTATACATAAGGCCTGGATCTCATCAACAAAAGAAGGAGATGGTGATGAGGGAGTGGTACCGGGCAC
>PWFZ01000248.1 GCA_003555185.1 Balneolaceae bacterium
AAGTAATCTTGAAAGATCAAAACGGGCTTGAGAAGGTTGTAGAAGTATATAAAGGCGGGGGAGTGGTAATCAGATGAGCAGAAACGGCTTTACTTTAGTCGAAGCATTAATTGCTGTGGCCATTCTGGGGATTATTTTGGCCGGCATACTCCCTTCATTCATCAGTTATGCCCGCCTTAATACCGACAGTGAATTCAGAACAAGCGCGGTAGCTGTGGCCCAGGAGGTTATGGAGGATTTACGTCAATTAGAGCTCGCAAGATGGCCGGAGACTGAAGAGGTGTGGCCGCGCAATATGGGAGGCCGTGATTTTGAGGTTTTGATAGAACATGAGCCATGGGAAGACAGAAGCAGTGCTAGAGAAGTGCATTTGCAAGTCGCGCATGATGACAGGATATTATATGAAGTCAAGACGGTTTATACACAGCTCAACTGACGGGTTGACACTGGTTGAGCTGCTCATTGCACTGGCTATATCGGCATTGGTAATAGGGCTTGTCCTTCCGATGCTTTTAAGCCACCAGCGATTGGTCAAGGTGGACCAGGCCAGGACTGAAGTTTTTCAAAATTTAAGGAGTGCTATGGAGATAGTGGGCACAGATGTGCGCATTGCCGGTGAGCGGCTTGATCAGAGAGGCGGACCGAATATTTTCCCTATAGAAATAATTCCAGGAGATAATGGTGAGCCGGATGAGCTGGTTTTGCGCCGCAATCTGCTTGATTATGCCCTGCCTGTCTGTGATAATATTGATGAAGATACAGGTGAGCATAATATCAAGTTTAGAAGAAAAGGCAAAGCATCTCCCTGGAATGAGTATTCTCAATGCGAGGTTGTTCCAAATGATCCTGCCGTGGATACCTGGGAAGAATACCTGGCAGAATTTGAAGATGGAACTAGAGCTTATATTTATGACCCTAATAGTAAACATGGAGAATTCTTCACATTAAAAGATATAGACAGTTCAAGCTTTCAACTTCATAGAACAGATAATAAAAAATGGGAATATA
The DNA here is from genome assembly GCA_003555185.1 of Balneolaceae bacterium. Taxonomy (GTDB): domain Bacteria; phylum Bacteroidota; class Rhodothermia; order Balneolales; family Balneolaceae; genus SW132. The sequence continues at coordinate 1,009 of PWFZ01000248.1, forward strand.
ACTATGGAGTCAACAAACAAGATGATGACCCGCCACCTGATTTGCCGATCTTTCTTATTTTGGAAGAAAAAATTTATAGGCTTAATAAGGAAAAGAATATTCTGGAACTGGTCATTAACGGAGGAGATGCAATCAAGATAGTGGGAAATATCGTAGACTTCCAAGTACGGGCGGTATTGGATGATGACGATCAGACTGAACTAGAAGAGCTTTCAACTGCTGCCGAGTGGAGAAATTTAAGGGCAATAAAAATATTGCTGAAGTCTGAGTCTGATGTCCAGGGTGAGACGTTGCAAAGACAGCTGGAGTCCAGATTTTTCCCAAGAAATGTTCTGTCAGACAGGTAGATTGACTTATGTGTAGAAACAATTATGAACAGGAAGGCTTTGTGCTGGTAACCGTCATGGTGCTTTTGATTACTTTGATGGTGCTGAGTGCTGCCTATTTTTTTACTACAAACGTAGAAACTACCACTGTTAAAGCCTACACAGACAGCATTACAGGTTTTTATTCCGCGGAAGCTGGGTTGAATATAAGGGGGGAGAAGATCCGGGAAAGGTTTGAGGGTTTTGACAGGCCTTCCGGGACTAGTCCGGATCAGGAAGATGCATGCGTAGAAAACAACACCGGCAGCGGAGACTTCAAGTGTCAGGAATTTTCTTACAATAAAAGAGAGATCAGCACCTATGTAATAGAAGATCCGGCAAATAATGCTCAAAGCGATGAAGAGCGCATGATTACCATTTCCCAGGGGGAATTATTTGAAGGGCTGAACGCTATTCAGTACAGGTATACAGCTGCTTCCGAAGCAAGGCCTGAAGGCCGGGAACGTCCTGAAGCTATACTGGAGATGGTGTTTAATACTCGTCTCGTACCTTTATTTCAGTTCGGAGCATTTTACAACAAAGATCTGGAGATACTGCCCGGCGCTGACATGACTTTCAATGGACGGGTGCACGCCAGCGGTGATCTTTATCTGGATGCAGATGACGCTTCACTTAACATTGACGGCCATATCACAGTAGCTAAGCAGGGTCCGGATGAGGGCGGCGGTGGAGGACTGTTATATCGAAAACGCAAAGACGATGGCTTTTATTATAACGAGGCGGTATATGTAAATGACGGGGCACAATACCGGGAAATCCCAGGATCTCAAGATTATATTGACCAGGGCGTATTGGATGCATGGGGCGGAAGGATAGAAACCGGGTTAGACCCGATTACGGTTCCAGAGCCTGATATTTTGGATCCGGGGGGGCTATACTGGGAGCGTGCTGACCTGGTGGTGGCCCTGGACATGAGCGGTTCAGAGCCAAGAATTATTGTTCCGGATAGAGACGACACACTTTGGGACCCCCTGGAGATTTACGAACATGATTATATGACAGACACCTTGAATGCCGGGGAATGTATAGATGCCGACAATTGCAGTGATCCTGATGATGATCCGACTCCCAGGGAGGAACTGGAGCTGGCCTATTCCTATGGCGATGACAGTTTATTGGATGAACTGGAAGCAACCCTTGTGTCCGAAGAGGAGAATATTTCCCTGCATAGATACCCTGTAGAAGCCTCCCGTAGTTTTTATGATAATCGGGAAAACAAAGAGATTACAATGCTGGAAGTAGATATGCCCTTCCTGTTGGCCCGCATGCATGAAAGCGTCTATGATTCGGAAATGGAGAGCCTTTTCAGTCAGGGGCCGGATGAAAATGCCGATATTGATGACGATACCGATGGGGGTCTGGTAGTTTATTTTACAGTTGTAGGGGACAGCCCTGAAGAATACGGGGTAAGACTCCGGAATGGCGAACGCCTGGGAGCTTGTGCTCACTTGGTGTCTGATGCTCCCGAGATCCAGGGGCTGACCGTGGCAAGCGACCTGCCAATTTATGTTCAGGGTAACTATAATCTAAATTATCCCGGATCCAACGATTTAACTGTGGATCACGATCCCCCTTTAGGTGAAGAAGACGAGGATGAGCCGGTAGAGCCCGAGTACTGGCGCCCAGCGGCAATAATGGGGGACACCATTAATATACTCTCTGAAGGCTGGAGCAATGATAGTCACAGCCATGATAATAATTTATGTGACCGAGGGGCTGCAGATACAAGGGTTAACGCTGCATTTCTCGGCGGTACAGATTCTACTATAGGCTCCGACTACGCCGGGGGTCTGGAAAATTACCCCCGTCTGCATGAAAACTGGAGTGGCAATACGCTGCATTATCAGGGCTCGTTCGTCAGTCTGAATGAACCCCAGCATGCTGACGGGGAATGGGAGTACGGCAGTCCAGTATATGAAGCGCCGGATAGAGACTGGAAGTATGACACCAGGTTTAATAATGCAGGTTATCTGCCCCCCTTAGCCCCAAGGTTTGTATATCTGAAGCAGGAGCGATTCATCAGGCTGTTCGAAAGATGATGTATACAGATCAAAGCCATGCCCATAACCGTCAGGTTCCAGCCAGGGATGAGTGAAGCCGCTATAGCGGGACAAAAACATGCCGCCAGGGGCGGACAAGCCTTTGTCCTGCCGGTCAGGCAGGACAAAT
>PWFZ01000294.1 GCA_003555185.1 Balneolaceae bacterium
CGTTGTCCCCAAAATCGGAATCCGGATTGCCCGTTTCGGCATCAAGCGAATAGAGGCGAGCATCAATGGTTCCAAACAAAATTCGGGAGCTCCGCTCTTCCGAACCGGGAAAATATGCCACTCCGCGATTAGAATTAAACTTACGCTCTTTAGCTCCTTCCCACGGATCATACTCCCAAATCTTCTCACCCGTTTCTGCGTTCAGTGCGATTACCCGCGTCGATGGGGTGGTAAAATACATGACTCCATCAATCACCAGAGGAGTGGCTGAAAAACTGGCCCTGAAATCCGCCTCAGCCAAACCGAGATCAAGTTCACCGGTACTGTAGGTCCATGCCACCTCAAGATCGGATATATTTTCAGGAGTGATTTGATCCAATGGCGAATACCCCATACCTCCAGGATCTCCACCATAAGACACCCAATCAATCATTGTTGGGGCAGCCGCACGATCAACATTACAACCTGCCCCAAAAAAAAGTAGCATGGAAAGAGAAAAAAGTTTTTTCAGAGAGAAGCTCATATTTACAAACACTTAAAATAAAATTTCATAGCAGCATAAATTAATACCATGCAACGATTAAACAAATTTGGTCTGAATAAAGATTATAGAGTATAAAACCAGTTTAATGGTTTTCTTAAAATAAACCAGTAATCTATCACTCAAGAAGTCTTTTCTTTCAATCAGAAAATCATAGATTTTTTATAGTTTTCAATCTCACTTTATCAATTAAATATTTATCCATTTTGCTGATGGCAGCTGAACCCGAACAATTTCCCATAAACGGTGTGCTGGATCTGCACACGTTTCAGCCCGGTGATATTGGAAGTTTAATCCCCGAATATATCGAAGCCTGCCTCGAGAAAGAGATCACTTCACTACGAATTATTCATGGAAAGGGCACCGGAGCGTTACGCCGTGGAGTTCACGCTCTGCTCGATCGTAACCCCCACGTCGTCTCATACGGACTCGCCACAGACAAAAGCAGCTGGGGAGCCACGCTTGTCGAAATCAGCCGGAATGTTAAATCCACCAAATGATCCAGACCCGTCAGGTTTTCAAAAACCTGACGGGTCTTTTTTTAAGGATGGACATCGGGAGCACAAGGGGGCCTTTGCGCTATTTCTTTTAGGGTAATTTTTTCTCTCCGGTAACTTTTTTTCCCGACTTCGTAGCACGGGTTATCAATCAACATTTTGAACAAAGATAACCACTATGGCTGCACGAACTAAAAAACGTCTTTTTTTCTGGATCCTTTTACCGCTCATTATTGGCGGAGGCGGATATTTTTTCTACTCCTACTCGCAAAGCAACTCCGAAAAAGAAACCGGTCATCCATCCGTAAAGGTAGAGATGGGCACTATTGTGGAAAAATCCCTGGCGATTGGCACCATCGAACCGGAAACAGAAATTGAGGTGAAATCGATATTCCCCGGAGTGGTTGATGCCATTTTTGCTGAAGAGGGTCAGTTTGTGCGTAAAGGAGATCCACTGATTGAGGTACGCCCGGATCCAACTCCTTTAGAGCTCGCCGAAGCAAAAAGAAATCTGGAGCGAATTTTCATCGAAAAGCAAAACCTTCAAAGGGAACTTTCCCGAATGGAGGAGATGAAAAAACGTGAACTCATTTCCGACCGCGAGTACGAACAGGCTTTGGAAAAAGTGGACGATGTTACAGTGCGGGAACAGATCAGTCGTGAACGGTTGGAGCTACTGGAATCAGGGCGAATAACTATTGGCGATACAACAATTGAATCCATTATTCGCGCCCCAATCGATGGATATATTTTAGAGAGAATGGTGGAAATTGGTGATCCGATTGTTCCGCTAACTTCCTATCAAGCCGGGACACCGCTTATGAATCTGGCACAGATGGAGAATCTGCTCTTTAAAGGAACCGTGGATGAAATCGATGTGGGGAAGGTTGAAATCGGCCTTCCCGTCGAGATAAAAATTGGCGCACTGCCCGGAGCCATTGTTCATGGAGAAGTATCAAAAATCTCCCTTAAGGCAAGAAAGCAGGACAATGCCACTGTTTTTCCAATCGAAATTATAATCACGGATGCATCTGAAGTAACTCTTCGCGCAGGTTATTCTGCCAACGCAGATATCATCATCAATCGCAGAACGGATGTACCAACTATACCGGAACGTCTTGTATCGTTTAATGACGGAATTGCGACAGTAGAAATACAGGGATCCGAACCGGGACAGCGCGAAAAAATTGAGGTGGAACTGGGACTCAGCGACGCCATCAATATTGAAGTTGTGTCCGGTCTTTCTATAGGCGACAACGTATTGGAACCAGCTCCAAGATCACTTTCGGTTCGATAATCATCATCAATAGAAATCTACTTTAATGCGATTTTTCACCATCATATCAGAACTGTTTCGGAATCTGAATCAACAGCGACTGCGGAGTTTTCTCACCATATTTGGCATCATGTGGGGAACAGCCACGCTGATTCTATTGCTAGCATTCGGGTTTGGATTTCGTGATCAAACCATCCATAACATGCGTGGAATGGGAGACCAGATCGCCATCATGTTCCCCGGTCAAACCACAAAATCTTTTGATGGATATGGCATTGGCAGGCCCATCCGGTTCAAGGAAGATGATGTAGAGATGATGCGATCAGAAATTCCGTTGATTGAAACGGTGACGCCCGAATATATGCAGAGCCATAATGTGGTAAATGGCGAAAATAGAAGAAGTTCTACTATTGGTGGTGTTTATCCCGTTTACAGCGAGCTTCGCAACATCTTCCCGCAGGAGGGCGGACGCTGGCTGAATGAGCTTGATATGAATCAGCAGCGGCGTGTAATTTTTCTTGGCAACCAGCTCGCTACACATCTTTTCGGTGATGAAGATCCGGTTGGGAAACAAGTTTTTGTAAGCAACACACCATTTACTGTAATCGGGGTGATGCAGGAGAAAACCCAAAACTCGTCCTATTCTCAACGGGATTACGACCGTGCATTTATTCCCGCATCCACATTTTCAGCAATGATGGGAACGCAATACCTGAGCAACATCATCTACAAACCGCAAAGCCCTGCGGTAGCAGAGGCAGTTCAGGATCAGGTTTATGAAGTATTTTCGAGAAAACATCGGTTTGATGCGAGCGACCGCGATGCAATTGGCCTGTGGGACACCAATGAATTCTGGAATTTTATTGATGTGATGTTTTACGCAATCAATGGATTTCTCGGGCTGATCGGTTTCTTTACACTGGCCGTTGGCGGCATTGGAGTGGCTAATATTATGTTTGTGGTTGTTCAGGAGAGAATGAAAGAGATTGGGGTCCGCCGGTCGGTTGGTGCCACACGGTTTAGCATCATGAGTCAGTTTTTCCTCGAAACGTTTTTAATAGTGGGAGTCGGAGCTGCTGCCGGGTACGCACTGGGTTGGGGGTTGGTACAAGCCACACAAAACATACCTATTAAAGAGTTTGTGGGCACACCTTTCTTTGCACCGGAAGTTGGATTCATTGCATTTTTGGTTCTTGGATTCATCGGGTTTGCTTCCGGATTACTCCCGGC
>PWFZ01000116.1 GCA_003555185.1 Balneolaceae bacterium
AAAGCTTAAATAATTTAGACGTTAAATCCCTCTCTGTATCGATAGAGAGGGACATAGGGGGAGTCGGGACAAAAAACCTGAATTATTTAAGCTGGGTTGAAGTTAATCAATCAGTTTTGGACAGCTTCAATGGGAGCACAAGGGAGACCCTTGCGCTATTTTGTGCGGGCTCTAATCACATTCCAAAATCACCTTTCTTCAACAAGGCGGAAATCACCAAAGCCGGTTGTGGCTTCAAATACAAGCGTTCGTCTTGGGTATTCCCAGATCTCTCTGGTTGGCCTGTTTGTGAGTAACTCTCTGTTAATACGATTGGGCTCTCCATACAGTATCAACGCTTTGCCCTGGTCGGTGTCAAATCCGGGCTGCTGAGGTGTTGTAAATCGTTGATATGCCTGATCAATGCGACTGTAGTATTCAGTCATAAGTTCATTGTATTCAGTATCGGGAGTAGGATCGCGCTCTGACCAGAACTCTCTGAACTTTCGCTCTTTTTCTGAAGTAGAGCCTGATCGTAAATTCCGCAGTTGATCCCGGTCAACGATAAATCTCATCATTTCGATAGCAACGTCAATATTGAGCAGGCTTACGGGCATATCAAGCCACTGAGAGTTTACAATTCGTTCAGTCACTTTCGGATTGTCAGGGGTAGATAGCACCAGCTTATAGCGTGCATTTGGGAAACGGGAGTTTGGAACAGATACTTTGGCAAATTTTACGCCTGATTCAGCTTTATCTAATGAGAGACGCACATCACCATCACTCTTAGCCAGCGAAGCATTCTTCCCATAGAAGATATCACTTTCATCAAGAGTCGTTTCATAAACAGACTCTGATTCTGCTTCTGAAGATCCGCCTGATCTCATTCTAAAAACGTTAAGAGTATAGGTTTGACCGGCCTTCGGTGGCAGCACAAAAAGTGCATCGAAGTCTTGTCCGTATAAAACACTGGCTCCATAATTGAGAAGGGTTCCTTCTGCTTTTTGATCCGATACATTCATTTCTGACATAAGAGTGAATCCCGCTGCATTCAGTGTGTCGTATGCCGGAATAGAAATGTTTTGCTTTTGTGATTGTTGCTCACGAACTGATTCCCCTCGCGTTAGTTGTAAACTATAGTGCAAATTTCCTGGTTTGAGAGTTGTGGTTACAAAACCCTGGGCATGATCGAATCGGGATTTGGTCTCTTCAAACGTATCTACAAACACTGTATCCTTATAAGCGGATCTAAATACCGATCTCCCCTGAGTGCTTCTGGATGATCTTTGCGATTCTCTTAAGTGACCTTCATTAATTTCAACTCCCATGCGTACCGGTGCAAAATACTGAGCATTCTCCTGACCGGGATTCATTCCGCTCCGTACCCGCATAAAGGGGATGAAATCATGATCAAGCCGAAAACTCACCCCAAAAAATGCTGAGCCATCTTCCTTTGGTATTACAATATGACTTGTATAGGCGTTGGGTTGATCAGATCGCTGAAGCAACGATTCGTACGTTGTTGTACGTTGAGCATCAAGTTGTAATGGAAAAATGAATAGCAGAGGTAGTAATAATAACAATGATTTTTTCATACCTGAAATATGTAATGAATAACTATATAATAACAATTTAATGAAAACCCTTTCGAAGTAGTACAAATTCCCTATTTTCAAACGTCAACGAATTGAGATGTATTATCAATCCTTCAACAAATTAATGATAAATAAATAGAAATGGCTGAAAATTGGTTATCAGAGTTAATGGATTCAATGCAACAGGAAGAAGACAAAATCAAAAAGGGTGGAGGGGAAAAAAGAGTTGAAAAGGAGCATAAAAAGGGAAAGATGACTGCACGGGAACGCATTCAGTTCTTGCTGGATGATGATACGGACTTCCATGAAATAGGACTTTGGGCAGCCCATGAGATGTATGAAGCAGAAGGCGGGTGTCCATCTGCGGGTGTGGTAACCGGTATTGGTACAGTTAGCGGCCGCTCTTGCATGCTAGTTGCCAACGATGCCACGGTAAAAGCCGGTGCATGGTTTCCGATGACGGCTAAAAAGAATTTGAGAGCGCAGGAAATTGCCATGGAGAACCATCTTCCACTGATTTATTTGGTGGATTCAGCCGGTGTATATCTGCCCATGCAGGATGAAATCTTTCCTGATAAAGAACATTTTGGGCGAATTTTTAGAAATAATGCGGTAATCAGTGCAAAGGGAATTCCACAGATTGCAGCTATTATGGGAAGTTGTGTGGCCGGTGGTGCCTACCTTCCAATCATGAGTGATGAAGCTCTTATTGTAGAAGGAACCGGAAGCGTTTTTCTGGCCGGCAGTTATTTGGTAAAAGCGGCTATTGGCGAAGAAATTGATAATGAAACCCTGGGCGGAGCTACAACTCACACTGAGATTAGCGGCGTAACAGATTACAAAATGGAAAATGATACCGAATGTCTGCAAACCATACGCAGACTGGTTAAGAATTTAGGCCCGAATAAAACAGCAGGATTTACCCGGCACGAACCCAACGAGCCTGAAATATCTCCTGAAAAAATGATGGAGCTGTTTCCCAAAGACAGAAATCGTCCATATGACGTAATGGAAGTTATAAAAGGCATCGTCGATAAAGAATCATTTATCGAGTATAAAAAAGGGTACGGACAGACATTGATGACCGGTTATGCCAGAATCGATGGCTGGAGTGTTGGTATAGTAGCCAATCAGCGAAAAGTAGTAAAAAGCAAAGGAGGGGAGATGCAGATTGGCGGCGTGATCTATTCCGATAGTGCCGATAAAGCAGCCCGTTTTATTATGAACTGCAATCAGAAGAAAATTCCACTCGTTTTTCTGCAGGATGTAACCGGATTTATGATCGGGAAACGAAGTGAGCACGGCGGAATTATCAAAGATGGCGCGAAAATGGTAAATGCAGTTGCAAATTCAACTGTGCCAAAAATCACTATTATTACCGGTAACAGTTATGGAGCCGGGAACTATGCAATGTGCGGAAAAGCATATGATCCACGATTTATATATGCATGGCCAACGGCACAAATTGCCGTGATGGGAGGAACTCAAGCCGCCAAGGTATTAACCCAGATTCAGGTATCATCGCTTAAAAAGAAGGGTGAAGAGCTGAGTGAGGAAGATCAGGCAGCCCTACTGGAAAAAATTAAGAGCAGGTACGATCGTCAAACGGATGTCCGTTATGCTGCAGCACGTCTTTGGGTGGATGGAATTATTGATCCGAAAGAAACCCGTAAAAAGATTTCGAACGCGGTTGATTCTGCTAATCAGAATCCGGAAATCCCGGAATTTAAAACAGGGGTACTTCAGGTTTAAATTTTTAGAGTCCCCCTTATCAAAGGGGAATAAGGGGGATGTTTATCAGATTATGTAAAATCCAATAGACACCCCTCTAAATCTCCCCTTGTTAGGGGCTGTGAGAAAAATAATACTCAACAATATGCTATGTATGCAAACATACTTTATTGCCACTGAGACACAGAAAGGCACTGAATATTCTGTGTCTCAGTGGCATTATTTCACAGACT
>PWFZ01000363.1 GCA_003555185.1 Balneolaceae bacterium
CACCGGCCTGAATAGTTTTCTGGCCGGTAAACTCTCCCCTCTCTTTAATCAGCGTCACATTATCCTCCCCGTTCATCCAATCTTCCAAACCATTGCTTGATCCGTTTCGAATCTTGTTCATCCGTTCGCGAACACGAGCATAATTAACGCTCACGTCGCCAGTAGAAAACCCGAAAAAATCACCTCTCCCAGCCTGATAAATCACCTTGGCAGAGGCCACCATCGTTTTTGTCGGTGTACAGCCGTAATTCACACAACTGCCTCCTACCTTATTTGCCTCTATAACAGCGATTGAATCACCGGTGGGTATTAATTTACCTAATAGAGTACCTGTTGCCTGCCCGGTTCCCAAAATGATGTGATCGAAAGCATCCATAATTTTACTTTTACTTTAGAAAGAATTCAGTAGTTCAGATAGGTCTCTCAAATATTTTGGTATACCTGACAGTTTACCTCTCTGCAAGGCGGAACGGCCGACAACAATTTTGAGCCAACTTTTCGTCAGGCTACTGAATTGGATTTGGCACACCGATGCCTTTAAATGGAGTATGGAACTTTCAGGATCATGGTAGAAATCCATCAATAATGACAAAAAAATGGGGAGATTTAAAGACCTCCCCATATTGCTATCAATTAAAAATAGAACATCAGCGATGCTGTGAACACATTACCATCAAATGTAAAGTCATCAAATCCCTCTACATCATCGTCAGGATCGAGATACAAATAACGGTAATCAAGGCTTAATGCCGTTTTATCTGTAAACCATAATTCCGCTCCAACTCCTAAATGGTATCCCAATTCAAAGCGGTCATTGTCATCAAAAACTACGTCATCTGCACCATCATAGGTGTAAAAAGTGTAATATGCACCGGCTCCTACCAATCCGTAAGGTGCAACAAATTCACTTAATGGGGCAAATAACATAAAGGATGCTGTAATTGGAACAGAACTTGCATTTGCGGTTACTTCATCATCTAAAGCGAACTCTTGACTGGCTCGATATTCGATAGAGCCTTCCAAGCCGACGATAGCTCCAAATTTTGCACGTGCTTGTAAACCACCGAAAAAGTTTCCATCGTCTGCATCTCCTGCAGTATAGAATCCCAAGCGTGGTCCAAATCCGAAGGTATTCTCTGCTTTGGCACGATCAGCAGCATATTGTGCTGAGGCCGAAAGCGTAATAGCTCCCATGAAGAATACGAGTAGTGTTATTATTTTTTTCATTGTTTCTCTCAATTTTATGTTGGTATTTCTGTCTTATTCTCTGTCTTACTCTCTGTATGATTTAAAGAGCAGATATTTTTTTAAGTTCCCCATACTCCCTTTCAAGATGATGTGGAAATCTTACTTTTATTAACGATTTTGAATGATGAACAGGTATATAAAACGGTTTGGAGGAAAACTGATATTTTCTGATCATTATCATTGAGTGACAACGTTAATTTCTAATATCAAGACTGAAATTCTATGGACTTAAAACTATCAGATCAACGATTTATCGTGTGTGGAGCAAGCAGTGGATTCGGACAAGCTATAGCTAAACAATTACTTATTGAGGGTGCAAAAGTCGTTGCTGTTGCACGCCGGGGTGATAAGCTACGGGAAATATTTGGCCACTTTGATGATCAAACAGAAATTATTGAGGGAAGCCTCATCTACAGCGAAACCATTGACAAAATTGAAAAAGCTGCCGGAAAGGGTGATTTTCATGGTATTGTATTTAATGCCGGTGGGCCGCCAACAGGTACTCCCCTGCAAACAGATATGAAGGACTGGGACTCCTCCTGGCAGCTGGTTATGAGATGGAAAATTGACCTGGCACTTCGTCTGGCGCCCATGCTTGTGGAAAAGAAATATGGACGGATGCTGTTTTTTGAAAGCAAATCCGTAAAACAACCACTGCCCGCCTTGGCTCTCAGTAATTCATTTCGTGCAGGCGTAGTTGGCTTTGCTAAAACATTATCTACAGAAGTAGCTCCTAAAGGAGTTACAGTGAATGTTCTTGCACCTGGTGCCCATGAAACTCCTGCCATTGAAAGAATCATCAAGAATAACAGCAGCACTCGTGGAGTCTCTTATGATGAAGCCAAAGAAGAGATGGAAAAGAGTATCCCGGTTGGCAGAATGGGAACAGCTGAAGAGTTTGCCTCCTTTGCAGCATGGCTTCTTTCTCCTCAAAGCAGCTACGTAACCGGACAAACGCTCAGCCATGATGGCGGTGCTATTTCGGGCTTGTTTGGGTAATGATTCAATTAATTAAATCCAGCCTTCAATGAAATCAATTCAGGTAGAGATCACACTTAAACCAAAACCTCGCGGCTTCCACCTTATAACAGATGAAATCCTGAACCGGTTACCGGAGATTAGTGAAGTAAAAACCGGTATTGCCCATATCTTTATCAAGCATACCAGTGCGGGACTAACCATTAACGAAAATGCCGATCCATCAGTCAGGCGAGATTTTGAAAGTCACTTCAACCGAATGGTACCTGAAGACACGTCCCTGTTTGAGCACACGCTGGAGGGGTCTGATGATATGACATCTCACATAAAAAGTTCGATTCTGGGTCACTCCGTATCCGTTCCCATTACCAATGGCTCATTTAACCTTGGTACCTGGCAGGGAATTTATCTCTGCGAACATCGTAATAATGGAGGAGCCAGAAAGGTTTGTGTCACTATTCTGGGTGATTAGATCAATCATAAAACCTATTCGGTACTCAAATCTATGTCAAAACAACTTTACTTCATTGCCCTATTGCCACCGGAAGATATCAGGGAAGATGTTCGTGAGTTAAAACTGATTATGAAGAAACGGTTTGATGCATCGCATGCGCTAAAGTCTCCGGCACACATTACCCTGCAGATGCCATTTCGCAGAGAAGAAGAGATGGAAGATGAGATTATTGAATCACTCGAGAATTTTGCGTCTGAGCAATCTGAATTTGATGTACAATTAAATGGGTTTGATGCTTTCCCACCAAAGGTATTATTCATCAAAGTAGAAGATCACGACCCGGTACAAGACCTGCATTCGAAGCTAAATATAGTGCTAACGCAATCGTTATCTTTTACTGAAAGCGAGATTAAAAAGGAGATGCACCCACATATTACCATCGCCACCCGTGATCTTAACAAAGCGGCTTTCAATGCCGCATGGTCTGAATTTAAAGATCGGAGTTTTCAGGCTTCATTTAAGGTAAGCAGTCTTTTTTTACTGAAACACAATGGAAAGTTTTGGGATATTTTCCGGAAATTCCCTTTCAACTAAAGTTAACAGAAAAATACTATACAGATTTCTTCAACTTCACCATGTGGCTTATTGAATCCTGTTGATGTAAAATTAAATTGTTTTAAAACGGGAGAACTACACTGGTGAGATGAAATACAATAAAAAAAGGGATGTTATCATCTCTGATAACATCCCTTTATGCGGAGAGAGAGGGATTCGAACCCTCGATACCCCTTTCGGGGTATACTCCCTTAGCAGGGGAGCGCTTTCGACCACTCAGCCATCTCTCC
>PWFZ01000153.1 GCA_003555185.1 Balneolaceae bacterium
AACGATCGGCCGGGTTGAAGCTCCCACATTTAAAAGGAGGTAATCATAAGAAATTGTATTGCCGCTTGAGGTGGTTACTATCTTACGGTTGTCATCTACAGAAACAACTTTATCCGCTGTAAACGGCACTTTGTAGCCTACGCAAAGCTTCTCCAGATCAATTGCAGTCTGATCCCATTCGTAAAAACCTCCCATGAACTGAGGCAGTGCGCCGGAATAGATCAGGTACGGTTTGGCCGAGATCAGTTTGATTTGAATATTATCCTTTCGCCACTTTTCACCCATTTTAATTAACGGGAGCGAAGCGTGGCCTCCGCCTGCTATCAGAAGTATTTTTGGGGCAGAAAGCTCCATTTTAGAACGTGAAATATCTCACACCTTCTCTCTTCATGAATTCTGCAACTTCAGGTGGAGCCGCTACTCCAATACCCTCCGATAGATCTTCTTCCGTATACTCTCTGTTTGGAAGAAAAATACCGCAAACTTCTACTTTTACACCGCGGTCGATTAAACCACTCATCAGTTGCTTGGGTGATCGGTCGGCAGGTGCAAACTTGGGTGATTCCGTTCCTTCGATAGCCAGTTCACCGGCTTCACTGCAGAGAAGAACCCGAACAGGTACATCCTGGTTGGCGGATTGTGTAGCAAGAACCATTGCCATCATCTGTGTTTCAGCATCTCCGGAGGTTAACACAACAAAAAGATCTTTCTCTGTGTTGTCATTATTAGATAAAGCCGTTAAGGGTATCATCAGGGTAAATAATAAGATTATTAGTTTCATCTCTCTTGGTTTTTTTAGTTATGATTTAAAAACAGGAACAAACTCCTTTAACGGCATATCCGTTGAGGGCCCATCGTTCTGATCTCTTTCCAGCGTCATCTCATACATCACCTTGTCGCTCCTGTAGAACCGTTTCTGATAGTAGACTACCTTTCCACCAATTGTAAATGAAGTACGGTCGATCAAAAGCAGGGGTGAGTTTTTTGGAATCTTCAGGTCGGACGAGAGCTCTTCGTCAGCAATGTCCGCCGACATTCGGTAGCAGCCACGAACGATTGGAATATCATAATTCTCCTCAAGCTGCCGGTAAATCGTCGTTTCCCCAAGTTTTTCCTTATCCAGAAGCTGGCCATACAAAATCGGCAGCCAGGTGCTATCGAAAGCCACAGGCTCACCGTCGCCCAATCGCAGGCGATCGATTCGAATCACTTTCGTCCCCTCATTTACATCGAGGATTTCTGCCAGCCAGCCGGGAGCATCTTCCGATATAAAATCACGTACTTCAGATGAAGGTTTCAGGCCTGCTTTTGCCATATCCTCATTGAAGTCAGTCAGCCTCACAAGATTATGCGGCGAGCGACTATCTTTTACAAATGAACCCAATCCCTGACATCGATAAATTATCTCCTCACTTTCCAAAGATTGAAGTGCACGCCGTATCGTAACCCTGCTTACATCAAACTTTTTTGCCAGTTCGTTTTCTGATGGCAGCTTTTCATCAGGCTTAAATATACCTGAATCAATCTGATCACGCAGCCATCTTGTAATTTGTGTGTGTCTTGGTACTCCGTCTTTTAGTTTCATATATATTTGCCGTGCTTAATTCGTACAATTGATTACATTTAAAGTAGTGAATAGAGATCTATTTATCAATACTTGTTAATACATGTACTTAATATTATCTTACAATTAACTATTTGAAGAGAATTATGACGTCAAAAGAGGCCTTATCTATTACCAATCGCATATTTACCATACCTGAATTAAAACCAAACAACTTGTATTGACAAGTACATACATTTACCTTATATTTGATATGAACAAACAAAAAAACACACATAAATTATGTTAGACTTTTTATATCAACCGTGGCCCTGGTATGTGGCCGGCCCCATTATCGGGCTAACAGTACCCATTTTACTACTTCTTGGTGGTAAAATGTTTGGAGTCTCTGCCAACCTGCGCCATGCATGCGCGGCTTGTAATTTCGGAAACGTAGAGTTCTTTAACTACGATTGGAAAACAGCCGGAAAATGGAACTTTATGTTTTTAATAGGAACCGTTTTAGGCGGATTTCTGGGCGGGTACATATTTGCCAACCCGGAACCCATTGCGCTTGCAGCATCAACTATAGCTGACCTTCAGGCACTGGGTATTCAGGATTTCAACGGACTCGTTCCCGACGACCTGTTTGCCTGGGAAATGCTTGGCACAGGAGTTGGTTTAACCGTATTAGTACTGGGTGGTTTTCTTGTTGGTTTTGGAGCCCGCTATGCCGGAGGGTGTACATCCGGTCATGCAATATCCGGACTGGCGGATCTTCAGCTTGCCTCACTAATTGCCGTAATTGGATTTTTTATTGGCGGGCTGATAATGACATACTTGCTCTATCCAATAATACTTGGATAAATTTCAGACCTGTCAGCGTTCGAAGATCCTGACAGCGTCGATTTCAATTAAATATAAGTAGCAAAACTAGTAACAAATTTTAAAACGAACTCTACCAGGACCCCGAAAGACACGGGCACTCTGGCAGGTTCAAAAATACTTACATACATGAAGTTCACAGAATACTTAAAATACTTATTAATCGGCACGGCATTTGGGTTTGTGCTGGTAAAATCAGAGGTAGTATCCTGGTTTAGAATACAGGAGATGTTTCGGTTTGATGATTTCCATATGTATGGAATTATCGGGCTGGCCGTGGTCGTTGGAATCATTTCCGTACAGATCATCAAACGTAATAACATGAAGGATTCAAAGGGGAACCCTATTTCTATCCCGCCCAAAGATCCCTCGCAGGTAAAGAGATACATCATTGGTGGAAGTATGTTTGGATTAGGTTGGGCACTCTTAGGAGCCTGTCCGGGACCCATGTTTGCCCTCCTGGGAAGTGGGTTAACCATCATGGTAGTTCCAATTCTTGCAGCTCTCGCCGGCACGTATACATACGGAATACTGCGTGACAAGCTTCCTCATTGATTGGGGATGAACCAGAGGAACCGTGTAGACACAGTTCCTCCACACTTTACCCTTCCGGGAATACGCCGGGAGCACCCCCCTGAAGGGGACTTACGAATATCAAATAACAAAACAACAAATAGGAGAAATATTATGTATTTCAAACAATTCTTTGACGAAAAACTAGCACAGTATGCCTATATGGTAGGGTGCCAGGCAAACGGAACTGCCGTTGTAATAGACCCGATGCGCGACATCGATCAGTATATCGATCACGCAGCAAAACAGGGACTCACCATTACAGCTGCTGTAGATACACACATCCATGCAGATTACATTTCAGGACTTCGTGAATTTGCCGAACGTGGAGTAAAAGTGTACGCATCAGACGAAGGCGATAAAGACTGGAAGTACGAGTGGCTGGTTGACAGCGATTACGACTATGAACTGATGAATGATGGCGATGAATTTAAAATTGGAAACATCACCATTAAAGCATGGCACACACCGGGACATACACCTGAACATTTGAGTTACTTCATCACCGATGGA
>PWFZ01000195.1 GCA_003555185.1 Balneolaceae bacterium
ACAAACTCGTTTCGGCCCTATATTCACAGGAAGCAGAGAACAGCCGGAATTTCGGGATATTTTTGCTCCACTGGAAGGCAGGTATGTCAATTTGGGTGTGAAAATCAGGCTTTAATAATGATTACAGAGGTTATCATATGGTTGTTAACTTTTGAATTATTATGCAGATATGATAACCGCTCCGACGGTTCGGAGCAGACGGTTGCGCAGAGCTTCACAGAGACAAACTCCGCTAACACTGGTTAAACGGCTACCGTGCTAACTTCACACATCGGATAAGGTTTTTGATCAATGCTATCTTCGGAGAAGCCGCTCGGCAAGAGCCTGCCTTATCGTACGATGGTGGCTATAGGGGCCGCGCACCAGTATAACGTTACCCTTCGCTTCCTTACCGATCTTTTCAGCAAGTGAGCCAAAAAGAATCCGTTCAAAAGTGCTGGTAGTGGACATGCCAACACAGACGGTATCGTACTTATTTACCGCCTCCATAATTGTTTTACGGATATTATCACTGACCAACACTTCTGATTTGTAAGAGTCAGCATCCAAACCCGCAGCACGTGCTACTCGAATATTTGCTTGCTGTCCGGCATCTTCCGGGTCAACATCACTCTCTGCCGAGTTTCGCTGAACATTCAGCAGTGTAGGAGTTGTTCCGGAAAGCGTTGCAAGTTCTAATGCACGTCTTGCGGCAACGGGTGAATGTGGCCCCGGTCCGGCCAGAGCTACCACTTCACCGATACTTTTCTGTTTGAGCCGTATAAGAGAAACTTCGCAAGGGGCGAATTTCAGGATCGGGTCGAGAGTTGAACCAAAGATATACTCGCGCCTGCTTCGGGTACCGCGCCAACCCAGCATAATTTGATCTGCATGTTCTTCTTCTACTACAGACAGAATAATTTTGCCTGCACTACGTCCCACAATAGCCCGTGTTCGGATGTTCACTTTCAAATCTTCGGCTGCTTCGCGAGCATTTCGCAGCAAAGTACGCTGGCGTTCCACGCGATCTTCTTCAAACAGAATTTTTTGTTCAAGGGATGTTTGCAGGGGAACCTCGAGTATATTGACAGCAACAATTTCAGGTGTTTCCTCTCCTGCATGAGTTCTTGCACTGGCTGCCGCTAATCGCAAAAGGCCGCGCTGGGTTTCAGGATTTGCAACCGGTACAATAACACGGTAGGCATGAACGGGTTCTGCTTTTTTTGTTGCTGCATGAACAATAGCCTCTCCAACAAGGCTCACCGGGGCCACATGCCGCCTCGCATAGAACACGTACCAAAGCAAGCCAAAAACAACAAAAGCGAGGCTCAGGATAATTTCGACGGGTGCCATAAATCCGATCAGGCCAAACGAGAGTAGTGCACCCAATACAGGTACTACAGGATAAAACGGTACCCGGAAAGCAGGTTTGTATTCACCCGTTTGGGATTCGCGATAAACGATCAAGCCAATGTTTAGGAGTCCATAGACAATCAGGTGAAGGACACTGCCTGCCTTTGCGAGTAGTTCAATATCTCCAATGAAGATAAAAAGAAGAATCAATGCACCGGTTACGGCAATTGAGCGGTAAGGTGTAAGGAATTTACTGTGAATCTGATTGAGCCAGTCAGTGATGATTTTATCCCGTCCCATGGCAAAACAGATCCGGGAGGATGCCAGAATCGAGGCGTTGGCTGATGATGCTGTAGCCAGCAGGCCGCCGATTGTAAGCAGGATCAGGCCCGGCCAGCCCATCATCGTCTCTGCAACCAATGCTACGGCCCTTTCACCGTAGCCGGCAACTGTTTCGTAAGGCGCTACACCCATCAACACGAACATCACTACTGCGTAAAGTACAATTACAAAAAACAGGCTGCCTATAACCGCACGTGGCAGGTTACGGTCCGGATCTTTCAATTCTTCAGCTACCGTATTGATTTCTGCAAACCCAAGATAGGTTACAAATATGAGCCCCGCGGCAGGAAGAACAACCGCCCAGCCTCCCAGTTCAGGTGGAGCAATAGGCCGCAGGTTTGCCAATCCAGCTTGTTGAACCTTATCAACCATGGGATTTTAATAGTATCGGCAGCCCCGGTTTGATGATAGGTTACAGTAATCCTGTTTTTGTAAAGAGTAAGATCATTCAGCTTATCCCATTTTACATATTGATCCCAATAACTGTTTTTGGTAGATATACCAATCTCATCAAAAAAAATAGATGGAAAGCGCGGAGTAAAAAAGCCCATAACAAATACTCCAACTGCTAATCCAAGAAGTAAACCATTCAGAAACTCCGTAAGGTATAAACCAAAAAGAGGGCTTTCATAATATTGGAAGATTAATACAACCGTTATTATAACAAAAAGAAATATTATCCCTACCCTGTATATCGTTTGCAATACTGGGTCTGCCCCGACTTCCATCTTCATGATTATAAATATCTTAAGTTCAATTTCAGACTGCTTTTAATTAATTATCCGAAATTATGGTGAAAGTTGCTGAAAAATTAAACTTCAGACTCACCCCCTGTCCCCCTCTCTATTCTGATAGAGAGGGGGGATTTCGAAGACAACTCAATGCTTAATTCGTAATTTTTAAGTTCTTTAGGCTTTGAAGTTCTTTCTTTGAGAACGCAGTCAGTGCCGCCTTCCGAAGACTCGTACGGAGGACAGAGGTGAATCAGACAAAATAGGAGGGGATTTTCGCTATTAACTCATCTAAGTTTTTGACTTCCTCATTTTTAAATCTCACTACTTTTATTTCCAGTTTTTTAATAATGAGATCTCTTTCCCGATCGTAATTTTGCTGATAATCATGAATTTTCCCATCCAATTCGATAAAAATCAGGTATAAAGAAATGAATTCTGCCTCTGTCCTCTTCGTAGATGAGTGGGTGTTGACGAAAAAACTTAACAGAGTTTAGTTGACGATTCCTCAATTCTCTCCAAAGAATTTTTTCAGCCGGTGTTTGTCGTTTTCTTAACTCTCTGGCCAATTTTATTATGCTGCGCCGGGATGCCATTTCAACTTAGTTTGATTCATATACGGTTTCACTTGTATGAACCAAAAATTGAGAAATCCTTACACTTTTTTGGACTCAGCCCTAGTTCCTCTCTTTTCTGATAGAGAGGGGGAATTTTAACACTAAATCAACGTGTGACACACAATTTTCACCTCGAACTAAATTATGGAGTTTCCCCTCTCTGCGAACGAAGAGAGTAGAGAGGGGCCAGGGGTGAGTCCAACAAAAAAAGGCAGCCCCGATTTTCATCAGGACTGCCTTTTAAGATTTTATTAGATCGATTCTGAATTATTTCAGATCGAATCGATCCAGATTCATCACTTTGTCCCACGCTTTTACAAAGTCCTTCACGAACTTCTCTTCAGCGTCTTCGCCGGCGTACACTTCAGCAAGTGCCCGCAGTTCAGAGTTTGATCCATGAATCAGATCCGCACGGGTCCCGGTCCACTTCACTTCTCCTGTTTTCCGATCGCTTCCCACAAACACCTTTTGGTCATCAGAAG
>PWFZ01000323.1 GCA_003555185.1 Balneolaceae bacterium
CGCGGTTCGTTGGCAAGCGCTCTGGCTATAACCACCCGTTGTTGTTCTCCTCCCGAAAGATCGTTTGGCATTGCTTTTCGTTTATGACTCAGTCCAACCAGGCCTAACACTTCCAGTACCCGCTGTTTGATAAATCGTTTCTTTTGACCGGTTACACGAAGCGCAAAGGCTACATTTTCGTATACATTGCGATCGGGTAACAGCTGGAAATCCTGAAATACAATTCCTATACGCCGTCTTAAAAAAGGAACTTCTTTATCCGGCAGAGAAGAGACCTCAAAATCGGCAATGTTTACGATTCCATTGTCAGGTTTTAAATCGCGGTACAGAAGTTTTAAAAATGAACTCTTTCCGGCACCGGTTTTTCCGATCACATAGCAGAACTCCCCGATACCAAGAGAGAAATTCACTCTATCTAATACCGTCAGGTTATCAAACTGAACGGTGACATTAGTTAATTCAATAGCATTTTGTTCACTCATTGTAGCACCATAGTTATTCGTAAGCTTCTCGTGTGAGCCGGTTTTAATTCGAAACCATCGTAGGCTTTAAGGATCGAAAAATCTGTCTCTTTAATAATAGGGCGAATTTCTTCGAAACTGTAAATTTTTTGATGATGTTCCTCTGTAAACCTTTCAAGCACATTTTTTTCACTTCCTTCGAACTGTTCAATTTCAAACCTGTTTGTATGAATTTGATTTTCAGCATCATAAAGACTCTTCCTGAAATAGCGATATTGGTTATCAATAATAGACGCTTCGTTGTTCAGATACCTTATCGCTTTTACGGAATTTCTCGGAGTGGTAAAATCATAAATAAAAATTCCACCGGGATTCAACACTTTATGGACTTGTTCATGCAATCGAATAATATCTTCTTTACTGTGCAGATAATTTAAGCTGTCGAATACCATATATACTACATCAAAGGTCTGATCCAGATCGATATCTAAAAAGTTGACTGTCTTAAATTGCACGTCTGACCCGATCCTATCTGCTTTCTCCTGTGCTTTTTTTACCATTTCGGCAGAACCATCAGTGGCGGTTATATTATAAGTGCCAAATTCCTCCATTGATAAAGCCATGGTTCCTGTTCCGCAAGCCAGCTCCAGAATATCTTCGGCATAGGGGTGATGTTCTAAAATTATCTCATCGATATAGTCCGTCCATGCCACATAATTAACATCATGCATTACGCGGTCGTAAATTTCTGCCAGAATCGAATAATTTGGCTTTTCTTTTTCTTTAGTCAACTGATAAGCTGCTTTTATTTCTGTTAAGAGTCATCTTTATGGCCAGGTCATAAGCCGACTCAAAAGAGTGGTGATCCGCTTTGTTCTGGCCTGCAATTGCAAATGCAGTACCATGATCCGGCGACGTTCTGATAATCGGCAATCCCGCAGTGAAGTTTACACCGCTGCCGAATGTTAACGCTTTAAAAGGAATTAAACCCTGATCGTGATACATTGCCAAAATTGCATCGAATTCTTTTTGCATAGAGTTGCCAAAAAAACCATCTGCTGCAAACGGTCCTTGTGCTGATATTCCATTTGTCTGTGCATGTTTCACTGCCGGCTCAATAATATCAATTTCTTCTGTCCCAATAACTCCGCCGTCTCCCGCATGGGGATTTAGGCCGAATACCGCAATTTTTGGTTCTGAAATATTGAAGTCTTTTTTTAAACTACTATTCAGGACATTTAGGTGACGGGTAAGATTCTTCTGTGTGATGAGGGGAGCCACTTTTGTGAGAGGTACATGAACTGACGCCAATCCAACGCGTAGGTTTTCACTGGCAAGAATCATCATGAAATCAGATGTTTCTGTTTTTTCGGCGAGAAACTCTGTATGTCCCGGGAAATTATATCCCGCTTTATGAATGGCCTCTTTTGAAATGGGAGCGGTAACCAACGCATCGGCTTTTCCCTGCAAACACCAGTCAATTCCGCGTTCAACGGAAAGCATAGAACATAAACCGGCACTTTTTGTGATGTTTCCGGGAGAGAGGATCAAATCATCATCAGAAACACAATTCACGACATTAATGAGACCTTGTTTTATTTGTGATGAATGTTCAATCAATTGAAGATCACTATTTAAATGCTCTCCGTAGAATTTTAAAACATCAATATGACCGAGCACAATCGGCGTGACCTGATCGTTATTCCGGATTGATAATGTTTTTAAAACGACTTCAGGCCCAATGCCATTATAGTCGCCCATACTGATAGCAATAATTGGTTTCATGCTGTGAAAATAGAAAACTGAGCTGATCTTTACTACTGAACAACAATGTTCAAATTTTATATCGTTCGGTATATAAAAGTGTATAAAAAGCGCCTCAAATCCCGTATTAATTTTAAGTTATCAGATTCAATTTATAGAAATATTGATCAGCTTTTCACATAAAATAGTAGGCATAATTTTCTGATTTGCAATGAGTTATGTATACTGTAATAACTTCATTTCATCTTAAATTAATTCCTATGAAACTATGAATAATCAAAACATACATAAATATCACGATGTAGCACTGCTGTTGCTTAGAATTGGTGTGGGGCTTGTCTTTATTGTTGCCGGTTGGGGTAAATTAACAGGTATAGAAGGTACACAGGGATTCTTTGGACAGTTGGGAATTCCATTAGCGGGTTTGATGGCCTGGGTCGTTGCTATTGTTGAGTTTTTTGGCGGGCTGATGGTACTATTTGGTGCTTATGCACGAATCCCAAATCTGTTATTGGCTATCATTATGGTTGTGGCACTTTTAACAACAAAACTTGGTGGGGAGTTTAGTGCCGCACGAGTGGATATTCTTCTATTATTGATGACTTCTGCACTATTTATTTTAGGTAGTGGAAAGTACTCGATTGATGCAGTGCTAAATAAAAAATAGAAGTAGATATAAAAAAAGCCATTCCAATATTAGCCGGAATGGCTTTTTAACTCAAAATCAGAAAACTATTATTTCACCTTTTCGTTAATCTGTGAAACGCTCTTCTCTAACTTTTTAACAAGTCGCTCTGCATCTTTTTCATGTCCCATTTCTTTTAGTTTAAATAAAATCATGGAAAGTGTAAAAAATGTTTGTGGCCACAAACCGATGAAAATACCTGATCTTTCAGCATGGGCATTTTCTTCAGCGTCATCTCCTTTTTCGGCGTACCACGTAGCGATACTTGCTGCAATTGATGTAAATCCTAAGCCGGCAGTTAAATAGCCTAATTTTTCTAACATGATGTCTCTGTCTTTTGATTGGGGTTATGTTGTATACACAATTATCAACACAGACAAGCTGACAAGCGTTTCTTTTATTAACTACCTGAAAATAGTTCGAAAGAGTGTGGGATATCTAAATCCAGACTTTCCCTTAAGGTCCGGATATCCAATAACAGGGCTACTTCGTGGCATCTCTGACGTAACCAGTGTAGCATAGTAAGCGTTGATAATGGGCACAAGTAAATACTTGCGCCATTTTATGCGAATTTCCCCTTAAGATCCGGATAAC
>PWFZ01000451.1 GCA_003555185.1 Balneolaceae bacterium
ATTCATTTTCCAGTTTCCTGCAATTAAAAATCTTCTCATGATTCTGTTTCCTGTTGGGTTATAATTTGCTGAAGGCCACGAACGATTTCATCGTATTCGGTACCTTCGTAACGGCGAATAATTTCGCCTTTGTCGTTTATTAAAAATCTTGTAGGAAGCTGATTGATGTTATAAAGATCTAGAAATTGATCCACATCAAATGACCCCGGTTGCACAACATCCCATAATTTAGTTCTTTCCTGGAAAAAAGCATTTACTCTGGTTTCTGATGAATAAATTGGGACTGTTAAAACCTTAAGTCCAAAGCTTCTGTAGATTTGATAAATAGCTACAGTACGTTCAAATTGTTCTTGATATAATGGATTATCCAGTCGTGTAATTTCTATTAGAAAAGGAGCACCTGCAAATGACTCATTCGATGCGATAGAACCTGTGGTGGTTTGTAGCTGGAAATCAGGAAATCGTTGTCCGGGAGCAAGAACATCTAAATCGTATTCAACATTATTTGCCCACTGCATCACATTTTCATTGCTCGAATAGTCTGTTTTAAATTGAGCAAGCAGTTCAGATACCTGTTCCGTTCGTGCACTATCAAATAAAACCTCTACTTTAGTCATTCGGATATTCATTCTTTCTTCATTCGAATCAGATATGGTTTCCAAACTATCCAAAAAAGAAATCGCTGCGTCTAGTCCACCGGTTTCTGCATGATAATGAACTCCTAACTGTCTAACAGAATTAGAAATTCTTTTGTCTTTTGTCAAAAGTGAATCCATTCGTTGCATCATCAGTGAATCATTCCAGCCCTGAAGTAAGGATAAGGCTGATGTTGCCGCATTATCAGCAGCCAACGTCCCCTCTTTATCATTATGAAAAGTCCAATACAGATCACTCCATTTCTGGAGCTCTACTTCTACACTATCACTTCCAATAGCACCCGCATTTATAAAAAGTGCTACACGATTAAAATTTCGTTCAAGTCTGTTATAAGTTTTATATGCATCATTTTCGTACGAAGAAAGAGTAAAAGTACCTGAAACATTCGGTAACTCTGCGTTTAGCTCTACTGTATCTCCTTCCGCTATAATCATGTTTATCACCCCGAATGTATTACTATTACGGGAGATGATAACCGGATAGATATCACGTTCATCAATGGTGGCTACACCTGAATAGAATCCATCTTCATCAGTCCTCGCATAAAATACTGTATCCTGTAACGCACCTTCAGCTGTTTGGAAAGCAATAAGCAATTCTATTCCACTATAGTCCCCGGAGGAATCGAGACTGGAATCCACTTTCATCTGTCCACTAATGGGCACTTGTATTTTATTAGGTTCAGAGCTGCAGCCAAAGGAGAAAGCTGTAACAATTAATACAATAAAACTTGTTTGATAAAGCTTCATAAATAATTTTAAGGGTAAAAATTAAACGTTTTCCAATTTTTCAGTAACGAGTTCCCGAACTTGTTGTGGATTTGCTTTCCCTTGAGATTGTTTCATTACCTGACCAATAAAAAAGCCTATCAAAGCTTTTTTACCTCCCTTATATTTCTTCACTTCATCCGGATTATTCTCTATAACATCCTCAATAATCGGTTCAATAAAACCTGAATCCGAAACTTGTACCAAATTCATTTTTTCTGCTAATTCTTCAGCCGAAGATTCATTTTTCAACATCTCGTTGAAAATATCCTGCATTGCTGATGAATTAATTTTGTCGTTTAGCTTTAACGATACCAAACCGGTTAATCTTTCAACCGTAATCGTAAAATCTGTAATACTTATACTCTCCTCGTTAAGTACACGTAATACTTCAGATAGAATTATATTTGCGACTGCCTTTGGTTCATCTAATAATTTTAAGGCATTTTCATAATAATCTGCCAAATAACGGCTTTCGGTTAAAACAATAGCGTCTTCTTCCTTAAGGCCTAATTTGTCAATAAATCGTTTTAATCGGACGTTCGGAAGCTCCGGCAGTTCTGACTTAATGTCTTCCAAAAGTTCTTTTGTAACTAAAACCGGTGGCAAATCAGGTTCGGGAAAGTACCGGTAATCATGCGCCTCTTCTTTTGTTCGCATCTGACGAGTTTCCAGTTTATTTGCATCCCAAAGCAGTGTCTGCTGAACTACTTCTCCACCCGATTCAACGAGTTCAATCTGCCGTTCAATTTCGAACTGTATGGCTCGTTCCACATTTCGGAAGGAGTTCATATTCTTAAGCTCGGTACGCGTCCCTAATTCTTTTTGACCACGGGGACGAATTGAAACGTTTGCATCACAACGCAAACTTCCCTCTTCCATATTACCGTCGCAGATTTCCAGGTATTGAACGATCTGCTTAATCTTTGTTAAATATTCGTAAGCTTCTTGTGGGGTTCGCATATCTGGTTCAGATACAATCTCGATAAGCGGTGTACCGGCACGGTTTAAATCAACCAGGGTGTGGTATGGATCCTGATCATGAATTGATTTCCCTGCATCTTCCTCCATGTGGATGCGGGTAACTCCAATCGTTTTGTCGTATTCCTCCAATTCAATATCGATTTTTCCCTCATAGCAAATAGGAGTGTCAAACTGAGAAATCTGATACCCTTTGGGAAGATCCGGATAGAAATAGTTTTTACGGGCAAATATTGATTTTTCTGCAACTTTACACCCGGTTGCCAAGCCCATTTTTATAATGTACCGCACAAGGTTTTCATTTAGCACCGGTAAGGTTCCGGGATGTCCTAAACAAAGCGGAGTAACCTGTGAATTAGGCTCTCCCCCATATTGTGTAGACACAGCTGCAAAGGCTTTGCTGTTCGTTAAAAGTTGTGCGTGAACTTCCAGGCCAATAACGGCTTCATAGGTACTATTGGAAATCGTGGACATAAATACGTTGGAGTTCAAATAATATGTTTGTCTAATAAGAATAAGAAGGTACTCATAGAATTCATTAAATGAAATGTGAGTAGCTCAACTTCACACCTCTAACATGAATTGATACATAATATTTTAATGCCCCACATTTGAAGCCCTAAAAAAGGTAATAATGGTGATGTTTGACACTATTACCCGGAAAAAATATTTAGCTGAATATTAATTTTCTGAGCGAATTAGTTTAAAAGACTAATAATATTTTGTTAATTATACTTATATATAAACAAATAAAGGAGGCATTATGATCAAAAATATACTGTATCTAGCTATACCTTTACTACTTATTTCTACCGCTGCATTTGCACAATCCCACCACGGTGCATATTTAAAAGTTGACTACATAAGTGTAGATAAACAAGATCATGAAAATTTCCGGGCTTTTGTAGAGAACGAACTACACCCCTTCAAAGAAAACAGGATATCTAATACAGATGTTATGGGCTGGCAAGTCTATCAGGTAGTTTATCCGGGTAGCCATAATACATCATATAACTATGTAAGTATAACTAGTTCATCCTCACTAGAATCCTTCGATTTTGACAACGATGGAGATGAATCAGATTTTTTATC
>PWFZ01000138.1 GCA_003555185.1 Balneolaceae bacterium
GGCATCATTTCCTTGCCTAAAACAGTCTCTATATATGGTGCTCTTGCACGGCCATCACCATGCTCACCGGATAGCGAACCACGGTATTTTTTCACCAGATCAGCCACTTCTGACGCGATCTCTTTCATCGTTTGAATTCCTTCGTGGGTGGTGGTATCTACTACCGGCCGCAAATGCAGTTCACCCACCGATGCATGTGCATAAAATACGCAGGAGGTATTATGGCTCTTTAAAATGGCCTGAAATTCCTGAATATACTCCGGTAAATCTTCAACCCTAACGGCAGTATCCTCCACAAATGTTGGAGAAGGATTATCCCTGCCAAGCCCCATTAATAGTCCAAGGCCGGCTTTTCTTAAATCCCACACGCGTCGCATTTTGTCCTCATCTGACAAAAATGGATGGGAGTATCCAAAATCGAGTTCCTGTAACTTTGTGGCGAGTTTGGCTGCTTTTTGTTCAAGTTCGGTTAAATCATCGCCTTCGAACTGCACGATAAGAATACACTTAGGTTCGCCATCCAGGAAAAATCGATTTTTACTCTGTTCGATATTTCCCTTGGTGGCGTTTAAAATAATATCGTCTGCAAGCTCTACTGCTGCAGGATTCCATTTCACAATTTCCACCGTTGCCAGCATCGCTTCGTGAATGGACCTGAATTGTGGAATGACCAGCGTTTTAGCTTTGGGTAGCGGAACCAGGTTTACTTTAGATGATGATGTCATCGCCAGAGTGCCTTCGCTTCCGCAGAGAAGTTCTGCCAAATTGAATGGGCGTCCACCCGGTGTGATGGGGTCCATTTCGCAAAGGCGGTCTATGGCATAGCCAGTATTTCTTCGCGTGATTTCAGGATGGGGGAAATTCTTCAGGATCTGATCTTTATGCTTCATCAACAGGTCAATCATTCCCCTGTAAATACTTCCTTCAAGGGTATCGAGTTTCTTTTTAGCCTCCAGTTCTTCCTTAGATAGCGGGCCAAACGTTACGGCAGATCCATCACTCAACACCGCATCCACCTCAATAATATGTTCACGTGTGGTTTTATGTTTGATGGAAAACGAGCCACAGGAGTTGTTGCCAATCATTCCGCCAATCATACAGCGGTTTGTGGTGGCAGTATCGGGACCGAACTGAAGTCCGTATTGTGCGGCTTCACGATTCAGTGTATCACGAATAACACCGGGTTGCACATGGGCAATCTGTTTTTCGGAATCGATGTGTACAATTTCGGTCATAAACCGGGAGACATCCATAATCACACCATTGCCGGTGGCTTGTCCGGCAAGACTGGTTCCTGCACTTCGTGGAGTTATTGCAAACCCTTCAGATTTGGATTGGTTGACAATACTCTGAATATCATCCGGTGTTTTAGGGAAAGATACACCTTCAGGAAGTTCTTCGTAGAGTGATGCGTCGGTTGAGTAAAGTTGTCTGGTAAGAGAGTCTTTTAAAATCGTGGACATAGTTTAAATGTATGGCAAGATCGTAATGGGTGCAACTAAAAGGATGAATAAGGGCCAAAAAAGCAGATTAGTCAAAAAGTAAAAAATGATTAACTTAATTCGATCCATATTTTACTTTTAGACGTAAAGATTAACACAACGATATACATGATATTTCTGTACTAAGCTCTTCAATAATATGAACGAAATTTCAAATAACAGGAAGATCCTCGGCATCATAACCATCTTTATTATGTTTGGGTTCTCCGTGGTGGCCGTTGAGATTATGGGAGATAAAGTTTTAACAGGGGCAAGAGGTTATATATATGGTGAGGGACAGTGGACGAAAGCTCAAAAAAAGGCAAGAATTGCTCTCCTATCCTATGTGTCTACTCAAGACGAAATACATTACAATGTTTTTAAAAATCAGTTGAGTGTTCATGAGGGCGATCGGATTGCCAGGGAGACACTCTTATCGGACAGTCCGGATAGAGAGCTTGCATTTGAGGGGTTTTTACAGGGACAGAATCCGCCTGAGGATATCGATTCGATGATTTGGTTGTTGGTGCACTTCAACAATTTACCGGCTATTAGTTCAGCTATCAAATTCTGGGAAGGTGGAGATGGAAGGATTAATGAATTACGCAATTTAGGTAGTGATATTCACAGACAGATAGAGGAAGGACCATTATCAGAAGATTCTGCAAAACTATATATGAGTGATATTAATCGTCTTGATGAAGAACTTACAATACTGGAGGATAGTTTTTCCAATGCAATGAGTGATGCTGCAAGATGGGCAAGCAGCACTGTGTTTTGGGTGACTATTTTGATTTCAATGGCCTTTATACTGTCTGCGGCATTTATTAGCGTGACGTTTATGCGGACCTTGAAAAGTGCAAACGAAAAATTGAAAGTATCGGAAGAAAAATTTCGCAATGTGCTGGATAACTCTCGTGATGTAATTTATCAATACTTTAAAGAGGCGAATGGCTACGAATACTTGAGTAAAAGCGTAGTGGACATGCTCGGTTATCCACTTGGTGAGATTAAAGAGGGCGGCCCGGCCTTTATCATGGAGCGCATTCACCCCGAAGATAAAAAAAGAATGCAGGCTGAAATGGATCAATTCACAAATTTTAATAGCAAAGAAAAATACCTGGCTGATACGGAATTCCGAATAAAGAAAGCAGATGGCGCCTATATATGGATAAACAATAAGCGTACACCTGTTATGGATGAAAAAGGATCGGTAACGGCTGTTGTGGGAAATGTGCGTGATATATCCGAACGGAAAAGAAGGATGAGAAAAATTGATGCTTCTTTAAAGCAAAATCAGATGTTGTTGTCGGAGGTTCATCATAGAGTTAAAAATAACCTGGCTATTGTATCGAGCCTGATTGAGCTTAAAAAGTGGGAGATGGATGAAGGAGAAAGAGTACACTTTAGCGATCTGCAATCACGTATTAAATCCATCGCCCTCGTACATGAAAAGTTATACAGTGGAGAGGTGTTTTCTGAAATTGAGTTGTCTCAATACATACAAGAGCTGGGAGATATGATAGGAAATAGTTACAACTCAAAGGATGTAAATGTGGAATTCATTTATGATTTGGAAACGGTTCAGGTAGATATCAATCATGCCGTTCCAATAGGCTTAATTTGTAATGAAATGATCAATAATGCTTTTAAACATGCGTTTATCGGGCAACCGGGAGAGTGTTTAAAAATAGAATTAAAGAAGAAGGAAGGGGATATAATACTGTCCGTTATTGATTCAGTGGGTGCTCTGCCGAAAGACTTTTCAATTGCCTCGAAAGCTTCCCTTGGAGTGACACTAATCAAACGTCTTAGCAGGCAGCTGGATGGGGAGTTTGAAATTGAAGGCGGGGATGAGACTATGTTTAGAATAATTTTTCCTGAAAATAAAAACAGGGACAATTAAGCCCCTGTTTTGAATTGAATATAAAGACCTGACAGCATTCCGGCGCTTTTCCGGGCTTCTGTCAGCGTCGCTTTAAAAAAAAAGACCCGTGAGGTTTTTAAAAACCTCA
>PWFZ01000454.1 GCA_003555185.1 Balneolaceae bacterium
AAAAAAATATGTACAGTTTTTTTATAATGACAATAATAAATATTGTACAATAAAAAAATAAATTCAAGCTGTATAAAACTGTTTAGAAATAACGCGGAATACTGACGCCGATAAAGCTCCCCCTCTTATCAAGTCTTTTCGCGAAATCGACTCTCATTATCCCAAAAATACTATTAAGACTTAACCCGGCTTCCGAATGGATTCCATCCGTTAACATCGGAATAAAGTTAATACCGGTATTTTCAGCATTACTATAACCCGCACCACCAAATACAATAATTCCCCACCCCCGATCTGAAAGAGTCCGCAGCCCGATCAGCTCAAAAGGTATAGTCCTGAAATTATGCTCGGCACTTAGTGCCCAATACCTACTGCCTTCGTAAGGGATTTTATTCCTGGTCTTTAAAGAGCTAAATGGTGTAAATCGACTCAACACACCATCCACCGCCCCAAATCGCTGAGCAGGCAACTCACCAAACGAATATCCTGCAGAAAAATGTATATCTAATGTGTTGGCAAATAACCTTCTGCCATAAAATGTTTGCACAGACCAATCAGCCGCAAATGTTACATTGGTAAAATTAAAATCGCTGCCCAGCTTACTATCTGAGAATTCTGCCTTGATTTCAAATTGTCTCCTGCCGGCAAAACCGTAATTCAAACTTTCTACATTATAGGATATTCCGGTTTCTATGGAATTCAGTAACCCATCCTTAATACCCGGGTTTAACCGCCTGTTGTTATGCCAACCAAACAGACTGTAATCAAATATTTCATTTATTTCATAAGAACTGTGTCTTTCGTGGTTGAATGTCATCTTAAAATCTGTTCTGGGAAGAACTCTCTTTAAAATTAATCCACCGTATACACGCTCATTTTTAAAATAGTCGAAATAATCCTCCCCGCCCAAAACTGTATTAAAACTTATCATGAATTGAGAATATAATCTAGAGTTATACCGCTGATCAGTTTTATTTTCGTACCCGCCTATTAAACGAACCTGTTGTATACTTTCACCCGATATCAATCTTTGATCAACCTCTATTCCATAATCCCAGTTTTCGGGCTGTGTGTTGAAATCAGTAAAAAGTTTGGTTCGCATCCCTATAGATTCAAATCGTTTTGAATAACCTGCACCCACGCGAAAACCGTCTACCCTATTGAAGCCCAACCGTACACCAACACCGCCGGGCAAAAAGCTTCGCCCTCCAAACAAACCACTGTCATTACCGGAGCTCTCTAATCGATCAGCCAGAAAGCCACTCGGCTGAAATGCTTTTTCGAGTGTATAGGTGCTGTCGATTTCAGCATAGGCTCTCTCCTCTTCTCTTGAAAGCGGAATCCGTTCTCTCTCAATACCAGTGGATTGAATTGCCTGAGCATTTGTACTATCGGCTTTCACTAAAATGCGGGTCTCGCGGTACAAGGAATCAGGCAGCTCTATGTTAATTTCGTAATCAGTTATCCTGGATGTCTGGCGAAATTTTATAGCCGGAAATCGCAACCCTATCATTGATATCCGTACGGTTCCACTAATACGTATATCAACAGGCAGCCAGAAATCGCCCCATAATTACTGAATTGCTGCTTGTATGCCAGATCGAACTCCTGCACAGGTGGTGGAAATCTCACTACGTCATTTGGTTTCAAATCAACTTCCAGCAATGCATATTCAACTCCATCTACATAAGCAATCCCCTCAAAAGTAGGTTGTAATTTTCGCCGCGGGATTACTTCAATCTTATATACAGGTTTTCCATCCATCTGTAATGTCTCCAACAGACGGAAATTATAATACGATAACGCATTCGGGTGTGTAATTCCAACCACCTCAAAACCGGAAATCTCTATATTATCATCATAAAAGTTGGGTAAAAACCGTACTCCTGCAAAGTTTTGATCAGCATTGATGTTTGACGTTTGTCGTTTATAAAGCTGAATTTCACGGTGCCCCCTCTCTGAGTCCCAAAATGTATTTGTACCACTTTCTGTAATGGATACAATGGTTGTATCATTCTCGATAACCTGCCGGGTATATGCTTCTGCCTGATATGTCTTTAAATTCAATCGCCATATTTTTTTCCTCTCTATTACCCTCTCCATAATCGACAATCCGGGATCACGATCCGTCACTACAATCTCATCCATTTCTGTAATGGATCTGCTCAATTGAACGTCAAGTGGCTCTAAAGGTCGTTCACCTAAAAAGATTACCTGTGATTCATACCCGATAAATCTCACCAGAATGGTCGCAGGATAATTATTCACTTTTATTTCAAATTCGCCTTCATTGTTTGTGATAGTCCCCCGATAGGTATCTTCAATCAAAACAGTAGCGGCGGGCAGAGCCTCTTTTGAAACGGCATCACTCACCACTCCTTTTACTCCGGATTGGGAATACAACGTTGGAATAATGAGAAATAAGAAAAGGGTGGTAATGAATATGTGCTTCATTTGTGAACAGGATTAAAAATGTAAACTCTTAACCTGTACGTAAAAATGATAGGCAGCGTTGCAAAGAAATCTTCAGATTAAAAAAAACATGATTTCGATTGTTAAATTTTTGAACGTAAAAGCCCCCTTACCGAGGTGTTGGCATCAAATGAGAACTTAATAATGGGCTCAACTTTTGAACCTGCCTTGTCGGAGACAGGCCTGCCTGTGCTAAAGCTTCGGCAGACAGGCGCTCAAGCTGGTATTTTTTTCACTACGTGGAAATCGTTTCACTACGCTATCGCTTCGTGGTATAAAAGAGAAGCGCTCGGAGCAGCCCCAAACTCGCTCACGGGGTAACCGAGCGTAGCGAACAACACGTAAGTAAAGTTTAGGGGATGTTTATCAGAGTGTAAAAAAACCTAAAGGTCAGTTACAAGCCGGCTGATCCAACTTCATTTTCCAAAACAACTGCAGGTTCAAGCGGACGTACCACAACTTCATCGCTGGGTTCAAATATAACCCTATTATCGGTGTGCACAATATAACGGTCACCGCCATACTCTACGTGATATGTGATGTCGTGCCCTTTAAACTCTCTTGCAGCAATAATTCCAAGCTTCGAATCATCCGTAACACCGTTTGGCTTTTCAATAGTTAGATGTTCAGGGCGGATGGAGCAGGTTACATGCCCCTTTGCACGGCAATTTAATTGCACATGACCCAAATTTGTGTGGATGAAATCGTTGTCTTCGACATCTACTTCAAACAAATTGGTTTTACCCAAAAACTGAGCTACAAATTTGGTGCGCGGTTTATAATACACTTCTTCGGGTGTTCCAATTTGCTCAATTCGACCATTATTCATTACCGCAACCCTGTCCGCAAAAGAGAGAGCCTCTTCCTGATCGTGCGTTACAAGAACGGCACTCATTCGGGCTTTTTTAATGATAGAACGAACCTCTTTTCGGGTTGTGGTTCGTAGCATTGCATCGAGGTTTGAGAATGGCTCATCCAATAAAATCAATTCTGGCTCAGGCGCAATTGCCCGCGCTAA
>PWFZ01000444.1 GCA_003555185.1 Balneolaceae bacterium
AATAGACTGATCAGTGCCAAAAGAAAAGCAGCAGTTTCTGTAATAGCTATTGTATAGTAGGATATAATTAGACTTCCGGGAAGTAAAGCCAGCCAATTTTCACCGAATTGATCAATAAAATTATCAGGATCCCCATTGGCTCCCATTTACCCAAAGAAGATAATCCGAAAGTACAGGTCAGTAATAATTGAATAGCGAGAAATTTTTAATCACCTAACTCTACTGAAAAGATTTTTCATCATCTAAAGTTTACCAAATATACTTCTTAGTTTAAGAGCCCATACCCGCCAAATTGCTTCGCGAACAATTGCTTTAGACATTTTCGAAACTCCTTCTTCCCTTTCCCTGAAGATGATTGACACTTCTTTCAGCCTGAAACCTGCTTTCCATGCTCTAAAATGAATTTCAATTTGAAAAGCGTAGCCGTTTGATTTAATTTTTTCAATGTTAACCTTCGACAAAACGTTCCTGTGAATGCATTTGAAGCCCGCCGTTGTATCTTTAACAGGAAGACCTGTAATACATCTGGCATACAGATTCGCTCCGTAGGATAAAATCAATCTGCTTAAAGGCCAGTTTACTATACTGATCCCATTAGAATAACGGGAGCCTATAGCAATATCCGTTTCACCGGCTTTCACCGGATTTACAAGTTTAGGGATGTCTTCAGGATTGTGGGAGAAATCTGCATCCATTTCACAAATGTATTCATACCCATTTTCCAATGCATACTGAAACCCTTTAATGTATGCACTGCCTAAACCCATCTTCTCTTTTCTCTCGATCATATGAATCCGACCGGGGTGCTCTTTTTGTTTCTTTTTCACAAGATCAGCAGTACCATCCGGTGAACCGTCGTCCAATATTAATACATCCACATCCATGTCAAGATTCATTAATATCGTTAACAACCTTGATATGTTATTGGCCTCGTTATAAGTAGGAATGGTTACAAGTGTATCAGATTTCATAAGCTAGTAATAACTCTCCGATTTATGACCGAAACAAGCATACTTAAAAGTATCTTCAGATCTAATTTCAGAGTCATATTTCAATGTAATAAATATCATATTTTATTTTTTAACGTATCAACCCTATTAAATCATCATATTTAAAGTTGATTGAACCACTCTGCTTCACAGATTTTCAAAGTATGGACGTTCAGGGCTTAGTCCAACTAATCTTTAGATATGGATGTATTAAAATGATAATAAACTCAGTTTTTCAATGTGAAATAAACAAGAGATTCATCTTCCCCAATTTTATACTTTTCAGGTTTTCCTGATTTAAGTGAGTAGCCTGTGTAGTTATAATTATCCAAAAAATTGTAGACTTCTTCTGAACCGGTTCCGGCTTTATTTAAATGACTTTCTACAATTTCAATGAAAATATGATTTACTTTGTTCGATTCCAGCTTCTTTTTAAGACCTTTTAATACATTTAGTTCGTTGCCTTCAACATCAATTTTAATCATATCCACCTCTTCTATTTCATTCTTATCACAAAATGTATCCAATGTTATTGATGGAACATCTTCATAATCATCTGTTTCTACGACCATAGAAGAGGCCGCTGTATTATACATACCTGAAAAATATATACGTTGAATACCATTTTTATCAGATACTATTTTTTGAACCGGACATATATTAGACAATTTATTTAGCTCAATATTTTTTAACAAAACATCATATTGATAATTCATTGGTTCAAAAGCATAAACCAACCCATTTGTTCTTTGTGCAAATTGCACAGTATAGTAACCTATATTAGCTCCTACATCAAAAATTACCTTGCT
The DNA here is from genome assembly GCA_003555185.1 of Balneolaceae bacterium. Classification (GTDB taxonomy): domain Bacteria; phylum Bacteroidota; class Rhodothermia; order Balneolales; family Balneolaceae; genus SW132. Next base: position 1,799 of record PWFZ01000444.1, read on the forward strand.
TTGATCCGTATAATGCATCATTTGCCGTTCGTATACCTCTTCAACTATATAACTACCATGTAAGTAAATATTCCATGGTATCCAGTCTTTGAGCCTGCATATCAATTTTGCATTACCAGAGTCAATTTGTAATACCTGTTCTATATCCCATTCATCAATAAACGGTTTAATTAAATGTTTAGAATAAAAGTTTTTACCTGGGATGTTTGGAATTTTTCTTAATAGTTTACCTGCTACATCAACTGCAGTATTGGTTATTCTTGACATTTATTTTTCTCTCTCTATCTTGATAATTAGCTTCGCGTTTTTACGAATCTTGTCGAAGCTATCTTTTATATTGTAAGTATAAATTACCTCTTTTATTCAAAGGCAGTAAATAGATTTATTACTTAATTCAAATCAAACATAACAGAATAGTTGTTTACACTTAAAAAGACTCTCTCCACGACAAAAGCTCGTCTTGGTACTTTAAAAACTGATCACGGTGAAATATCTACCCCAATATTTATGCCGGTTGGCACCGTAGGTTCTGTGAAAGCTGTTAATCAAGATGATTTATTAAAAAAAATTAAAGCTCAAATCATCCTGGGAAACACCTATCATTTATACCTACGCCCGGGTACAGATATCATGAAAGATGCCGGAGGTTTGCATAAATTTATGGGATGGGACGGACCTATCTTAACAGATTCAGGGGGATATCAGATATTTTCATTATCCGAAAATAGAAAATTGAGTAATAATGGAGCTCAATTCAAAAGCCACCTAGATGGATCTAAGCATAGTTTCACACCTGAGAATGTTGTAGAAATACAAAGAGTGTTAGGTTCTGATATTATTATGATTCTTGATGAGTGTCCTCCTTATCCAGCAGAATATGACTATGTAAAAGAATCAATGGATTTAACCCATCGTTGGGCAAAGAGAGGCCGAGAAAGCTTTTTAGGTTCCCAACCGTATTATGGTCATAAGCAATTTCAATTTGGTATCGTCCAGGGAGGGACTTATAAAGATTTAAGAAAAGAATCTACTTCGCATATGGTTGATTTAGATTTCGAAGGATTGGCAATAGGGGGGTTGAGTGTAGGTGAACCTTCAGATATTATGTATGATATTACCGACTTCAACACAGATTATCTTCCAGAAGAAAAGCCAAGGTATTTAATGGGCGTAGGAACACCTGCTAATTTACTTCAAAGTATTGCCAGGGGGGTAGACATGTTTGATTGTGTAATGCCTACAAGAAATGCACGTAATGGAAGTATATTTACCAAAAATGGAAAAATTAATCTTCGGAATGCAAAATGGAAACATCATCATCAACCTCTTGATTTAGATTTTCCAAGTGAACTCTGTCAGAGATATAACATGAGTTATCTGCATCACCTATTCAAAGCCAATGAATTATTAGGACTTGAATTAACTTCAAAGCATAACCTTACGTTTTACTTATGGTTGATGGAGTTAGCCAGAGAAAAGATTGCTAATGATACGTTTGCAGACTGGTATGAAAGTATGTCTTTGATACTGGAAGAGAAGATATAGCAAGAGATAAAAGGAGTATTTGGAATAGACTAACAAACTTGAGGCTCCTACAAACAAAAATGGCCCCTAAACGCTGAGCGTTAGGGGCCATGTGTAAAAAAAGATGAGGCAGCGACCTACTCTACCGCCGAAGCAGTAC
>PWFZ01000135.1 GCA_003555185.1 Balneolaceae bacterium
CACCGTATCCAAATCCATTTCATGATCTGCAATCAGATCAATCCACATTTGATGAGCTATTTTCGCTTTACTTTTAAGCTCTTTCACTTCATGCTCGGTCCATGTTTCAACATTGCTAATTCTGGTCTCCAGTATCCTGCCGAACCAAATTTGTTGTGCATTAACAATATGCGATAAAAAAGCAAGGCATGCCGGTCGCTCCTTAAACGAACCTGCTTCTGCTATAAAATCGGTAAGTTTTCTTGTGCACCAAAGGTCGAACTGAAAGAGCTTTTGAATTTGCTGTCGTTGATCCATCAAATGGCAATTCTAAAGTATTGAGAAATTCCGCTTAAAATAAACTGAACGCTAATAGCCAGAACAATAAAGCCCATCAGTCTGGTCATGACATTCAGCCCGGTTTGGCCAATATATTTCACGGAAATTGGAGCTAATCTGAGTAAAATGTAGGAGACCACAACTACTAAGAGTATTGAAATTCCATTTACTACATAATCACTGATACTGGTAGCTTGAGAGGCAAATCCAATTACAACAGCAATACTGCCCGGACCTGACAGAAGTGGTAACGCCAGCGGGCTAAATGAAATATCTTCTTTTTCCATTGCAGCGGCTTCATCTTCATCGGTAAGCTTTTTCCCTGGGTCTTCCGGGTTCAACATCGCATAGCCTGCGCGCATAATAATCAATCCACCGGCAATTCGGATACCTGGTAAGCTGATCCCAAAAAAGCTGAGCACAAAGGTTCCAATAAGCAAGAATAGAATCAGAACCCCAAACATATAAATGGACGCCCATTTCGCAGTCCTTGAGCGCTCCTCTGCTTCAAAACGGTTCGTAAGCGAGAGGAAAACCGGCATTGCGGCCAATGGATTTACCACCGAAAAAAGTGATGTAAAACTGGCTGCGAGCAATCCCAGAGTACTAAATAGATATGATCCGCTTTCTTGCGAAACATCAGATATTAATTCAAACATGTGCCAAAGATAGAGACCTTTTAACCTTTAATAAATGATGAATATCAAATTCTTAAAATTTGTATATTTCTGAGCTGCAAAACCCCGAAAATTTAAAAAGAAGTATGAGCATTACCACCATTTTACCCGACGTTCGATCCATTATTGAAAAAAATGTTCCCCGTGATGAAAAATTACAGGCTATCTGTGAATTACTTGACCGCGAAGTAGATGTTTTTGATTGGACAGGATTTTATCTCGCCTCAAAAACAGAAGAGAAAATGCTTGATTTAGGCCCATTTGTAGGTGAATCAACCAATCATACACGAATTCCTTATGGTACAGGTATTTGTGGTCAGGCTGCGGAAACACTGAATACATTCGTTATTCAGGATGTTAGTCAGTCTGATAATTACCTTGCCTGCAGCGCTAATGTAAAATCAGAGATCGTTGTTCCGCTTATGAAAGACGGTGAATTTGTGGGAGAACTTGATATCGACTCTCATAAGAAAGATGCGATTACCCCTGAGCTTCGAAAGTTGTGTGAAGATGTTTGTAAAGAGATTGAAACAATCTTTTAACTAAGCCACCTTCAGACGTTTTAAATCTTAAAACGTAACTGGTTTACAGTTTTATAACTTTTGTTTTTAAAGGAGCACAAGTAGATACTTGCGCTATTTTAACAATTAAGTCTTTGCCTCGACCTGCTTAAAAGGAACATCAATACTGGAGCGAACATGGAGATCGCGTTGGGGGAACGGGATTTCTATATCATACTTCTTGAATTTACGGACGATGGCTTGGTTCAGTTCATTCCGTAAAATATATCTCTCCTTAACGTTCGGCACCCATACCCGAAGCTGCATATCCCAGGAAGAATCACCAAAGTTACGAAGATGAACCTGATGTTTTGGTGCTTTTAGAATTTTTGGATGATCTTTCGCCACTTCATCCAGTGCTTTTAAAACAATATCAAGATCTGATGAGTAAGATACTCCCACATCAATATCGAGCCGAAACGTTGGGTCGCCGTGTGAATAATTAACCACATTATTCGATACAAACTCGGTATTTGGCACAATGATAGAAATGTTATTTAGAGTACGGACTTTCGTTGAGCGAATATTAATTTCAATAATATCTCCCTCAATCCCCGCTACCTCCACACGATCGCCCACGGTAATCGGGCGCTCAAACATTACAATTAAGCCGGAAATAAAATTAGCGGTAATGTTCTGCAGACCAAAACCAATACCTACTGATAACAACCCAAAAACGACGGCAAATCCTGTGAGATCAATTCCAACAAACTGAAAGGAGATAAGAAAGCCAACAAGGACAATAATATACTGGGAAATTCTAGATAACGTATAAACCAGCCCGGCTTCCAAATTAAAACGGGCCAGAAACTTTCCTTGCAAAAACCTTCGGGTAAGCGCCCCTAAAAAGAGGAAAAAGCTAATAAAAAGAACAAATATTATAAGCGAAGAAACCGTAACCGGGGTGCCCTGGAGGTTAAATATTTCCAGGGTCAAAAAATCTCCAAGATAGCTTAAAAGTTCGTCTGGCTCCATAATAAAAAGTGGTTAATTATCTTCGACATTCTATCTAAAGATTGGATAAGATCAAAACGTGTAAGTATACTTTTCACATAGCCTGGAAAATCAAACGAACACGCATGTTAACGTCATTGCAGACTCCGATGCGCAATCTCCTTATTCGAAATATGAAGACCCAGGAAGTAATTAAGCCCACAACGCCGGCAGACCCCGTGTCGGAGCACGGGGTGATTTTATTAAGTTTTTCCTTTACCAACGTTATTGCGGATCGGGGTCCGGCATGACGAAAAAGTCAATTCTACTTCTTCACTTTCACATCCCAGATTTCTTCGGCATAATCCCTGATGGTTCTGTCTGAGGAAAATTTCCCAACCCGAGCCGTGTTCAGCAGCGCCATTCGGTTCCACGCTTTTTGATCCTTATACAGCTTATCCACTTCTGCCTGTTTAATGACATACGCATTGTAATCAGCTAAAACTAAAAAGTAATCTCCCTTGTGCAGGAGCGAATCGAAGATTGGCTTGAACAGCTCTTTATCATCATTAAAAAATCCATCATTGATCTGATCGAGAGCGGTTTTTAGCTCATCATAAGCATTGTAATAATCCCACGGATTATATCCTTCGCGGCGGAGTCGCTCCACACCATCCACATCGTTTCCGAAAATGAAGATGTTTTCATCTCCAACCTCTTCCTTGATTTCAACATTTGCACCATCCAAAGTACCAATGGTTAGCGCGCCGTTGAGGGTAAACTTCATGTTACCCGTACCTGACGCCTCAAATCCTGCTGTAGATATTTGCTCAGACAAGTTAGCGGATGGAATCATCTTTTCGGCCAAAGTAACGCTGTAGTTTTCCAGAAAAATAAACTTCAGCTTATCGCCTACATCCGGATCATTGTTGATTTTTTCGCCCACATCGTTCATCAGCTTAATGAAAAGCTTCGCCATGG
>PWFZ01000298.1 GCA_003555185.1 Balneolaceae bacterium
ATCTGTTTTGAACCAAGTGCGCAGTTCAGTCCAACACTCAATAAAGGATTGGCGTGTCTGATGGAGTGCCAGAACGCTTCCGTTGTTTGCCCCGAAAGCGTTCTTCCGCTTTTATCCACAATGGTGCCGGAAATCATGATGGGGATCTGTTTCCCCATTTTTTTAGTGTATTGATGAATGGCGTAAATGGCTGCTTTACAATTCAGCGTGTCAAAAACCGTTTCTACCAAAAAGACATCAATGCCGCCCTCAACCAATCCACGTATCTGTTCGGTGTAGCATGCCACGAGTTGATCAAACGTAGTTGCCCGATAGCCGGGGTCTTCTACATCAGGAGAAAGAGAAAGTGTTTTATTTGTGGGGCCAATGGCTCCGGCTACAAACCGGGGTTTATGCGGTTCTTTTTGTGTGATAGCATCTGCTGCTTCGCGCGCAACTTTTGCCGAAGCGAGATTCAGATTATAGGTTTCATCCTGGAGATTATAGTCTGCCTGAGAGATCGGATTGGCATTGAACGTATTGGTTTCAATGAGGTCGGCACCGGCAGATAGGAAATTGGAGTGAATTTCCCGTATAATATCGGGCTGTGTGAGGGATAGCAGATCGTTATTCCCTTTCAGATCATCTTCAAAATTGCGGAATAGTTTCCCCCGAAAATCGTCTTCAGTTAGCTTGTAATCCTGAATCATAGTTCCCATGGCGCCATCCAGGACAAAAATTCTTTCTTTTAGCAGATTAAATATCGGGTGAGTGGAACGCATTTGAGAAGGTATTCTTTTATTTTATATACACGTAAGTTTATAAAATCTGTAATTTACAGGTTAATTACATCCCTTTTATGAAAGTTATTGAGCATTACGATAAAGCAACCGAACCACTGATTTCGTTCGAAATAATCCCTCCAAAACGGGGCGGTGCAGTGCAGTCTGTATTCGAGTCTCTCGACAAAGTGGTCGAAAAAGTGAAGCCTCCTTTCATTGATGTAACATATCACGCGGCGGAAGCTCATATTGAAGAGCAGAAAGATGGTACGCTTAAGCGGGTTATACGCAGAAAACGCCCGGGTACAATCGGTCTTTGCGCAGCCATTTTGCACCGATACGATATTGATCCCGTTCCCCATTTAATTTGCGAGGGTTTTACCAAAGAAGAGAGTGAAGACGCGCTGATTGAACTCAACTATTTGGGTATTCATAATGTGCTCGCCATCCGTGGCGATAATACCGGAGCACAAACTTCACTGAATATGAATGGTACTGCAAATAAATTTGCGATCGATTTGGTGAAGCAAATTCAAGACATGAACTCCGGAAACTATCTGGAAGATCTGATCAATGCCGAACCGACCGATTTTTGTGTGGGAGTTGCCGGATACCCTGAAAAGCATTTTGAAGCTCCGAACTTAGACTGGGATGTAAAACGTCTGAAACAGAAAGTGGATGCCGGTGCAGATTATGTGGTTACCCAAATGTTCTTTGATAACTCTGCTTATTTCACCTTCGTGGAAAAATGCAAAAAAGCCGGTATTGATGTTCCCATTGTACCGGGTTTAAAGATTTTAACAAACTCCAATCACCTGAGAACATTACCGAAGAATTTCTACCTGAATATACCGGATTCAATGGCAGATGAAATAAGCGCAAACGAAAGCGATGCCGGGAAAATTGGTATTGAGTGGGCGAAACAGCAATCACTTGAGCTTATGGAAGCCGGCGTTCCCGGACTCCACTACTACATCATGGGTAGCCCCGATCCCGCCCTGGAAGTGATCGATTTTTTGAGGAAAAAATAGTTTGGAGGGGGACAAAAGTCTCCCCTAATAAGGTGCTCCGAGCGCCAGCGATTCCCGCGAAACGAAATTTAGAGGGGTGTTAATTTCCAGGTTAATCATCATTATTATACTTGAATTAAGTGATAGATGAACATCCCCCTCAATCCCCCTTTGTTAAGGGGGACTTTTACTCCCCTCGAATAATTATGCAACAACATTATCGCGACCATTGCGAAAGCCATCATGATCTTCTTTTCGTAGTAAATTTAGAGGGGTGTTTATCAAATTCCCATCTTAACTTTTTCGCAAAAATCCCCTCCTTTCCGAGGAAGGGCAGGGGTGGTTCTTTTTGGTTGGGGAATGAAAACTTTGGATGTGATTGTATCTAGTAACGGAATCTTTCCTCGATCATCCCCCTAAAAAGCTTCGTTTTTTCTCCCCTTCGAAGGGAGACTTCATTCCTTCCCTCGAATAGTCAAAAGTCTCCCCTAATAAGGGGAGATTTAGAGGGGTGTTAATTTCCAGGTTAAGCATCATAATTATACTGGAATTAAGTGATGGATGAACATCCCCCTCAATCCCCCTTTGTTAAGGGGGACTTTTACTTCCACTCGATAATCAAATAAATCCTTTGCGACCACCGCGAAAGCCACCGCGCCCATCGCGGTTACCTCTTTTCCAGCCACTCCGCAAACTCATCCGCACTCTTCGTATTCAGCACACGATCCGGGCCAAACTTTGCTTTCCGGGCAATCATCACCCCAAAGCGGATATTATCAATCCCTTCTGTAGTATGTGCATCCGGGTTAATGGATGTCATCAAACCAACATCTTTAGCTTTGTTACCATATCGCCAGTCTAAATCGAGTCGCCATGGATTCGCATTAATTTCAATCGCTGTATTGTGCTCGGCAGCGAGTTCAATCAGCTTATTAAGATCCAGTTTACTCCCTTCACGTTTTAGCAAAAGGCGTCCGGTGGGGTGGCCAATCATGTGGGTGTATGGATTCTTGATGGCGGCTTCGAAACGGGCCATCATGTTATCGAGGGGCATTTCGAGTCCGGCATGAACGCTCGCAATAACGATGTCAAAACCGGCAAGAATTTCATCCGGATAATCCAGAGATCCGTCGCTGAGAATGTCCGACTCAATTCCCTTGAAAATTCTGAAGTTCTTTTGGGCATACTTTTCATTCAGTTTGTCGATCTCCTTCCACTGCTCTTTAACCTGCTCAATCGACAAACCGCCCGCATACGCTGCCGTTTTGGAGTGATCGGTTATGGTCAGATATTCATACCCGCGCTCGATGCAGGCATCCGCCATCTGCTTAATGGAGTACTTGCCATCGCTCCAGGTACTGTGTGCATGAACAACGCCTTTAATTTGTGAATCTTCGAGCAATTCCATCGATTCATGCTCACTATAAAATTCAAATTCACCACGGTCTTCGCGATGCTCCGGTGGTACGAAATTCAAATCCAGTTTTTTGTAAATGTCCGCTTCAGATTCTGTTTTAACAGGCTGTTCAAAATCGGTCTCTTTTTCTTCGCTTAATTTAAAAAGCCCGTACTCGTTGAGTGACATCCCGCGGTCTCTTGCGCGCTGACGCAGTACAATGTTGTGCTCCTTGCTTCCGGTAAAATATAACAGCGCAGCCGGATATTCCTGTTCAGAGACAATCCGCAAATCCAC
>PWFZ01000030.1 GCA_003555185.1 Balneolaceae bacterium
AAAAGAAGTCAGGACTATCTGATGCATGTCGTGTTGGCGTTGGAAAAATGGAGAAGCAGGATATTGTTATCGCCTGTATGGACTTTTCCTTTATAGGTGGAAGTATGGGGTCTGTTGTGGGAGAACGACTCGGTGTGGCTATTGATCATGCCCGGGAAAAGAAATATCCTTTGATCATTATCTCTCAGTCAGGCGGTGCCCGAATGATGGAGAGTGTACTTAGCTTAATGCAGATGGCGAAAACATCAGCTAAGCTGGCCCGGCTCGATAAAGAGGGAGTTCCCTATATTTCAATGATGACAAATCCGACAACCGGAGGTGTAACGGCGAGCTTTGCAATGCTCGGAGATTTTAATGTATCAGAGCCCGGTGCGCTAATTGGATTTGCAGGTCCAAGAGTTATCAAACAAACAATTGGCAGGGATTTGCCGGAGGGTTTCCAAACGGCAGAATATCTCCTCGATCACGGGTTTTTGGATTTCATTGTACCCCGACAAAAAATGAAAAAAAGACTGGCTCGTTTATTAAGAGTTATTCTTCATAAAAATTAGATACTTCAATCATTGAGGTTGTCCAAAAAGGATGTGTGAAAGAAATTTCTAATTATTTAAGTCATACCGTCCCGAAATCCTTCGGGACGCTCATTTTTTGACCGCGGAGCGATATCTCCAAGCCATATCAACGGCAGGAGATTCTGATCCCGAAAGCTTTCGGGACATAATGACACCCTTTTTGGACAACCTCTCAAGAAACGATCGAGAGACATTCCGTAAATTCGGTTTTATTAATGACAGTGAATTATCTTATTCCCTGTCATTATGTTCATCATCATATCAATATCTTCCTAAATCTTTACAATTATGCGATTTGCCGATTACGCTAAAATTTATGTAACTGCCGGGAATGGTGGCAGTGGAATGACTCATTTCCGCAGGGAGAAATATGTAGCGAAGGGTGGTCCGGATGGCGGCGACGGAGGCAGGGGGGGAGATGTTGTACTTGTTGGTAATGTTCAGCTGAATACTCTGCTGGATTTACGGTATCGCAAGTATGTAAAAGCACCGCACGGCAAAGATGGACACACTGCCCGGAAAACCGGGAAAAGTGGTGCAGATGAACAACTGGAAGTGCCGCTGGGAACAGTAATATATGATGCCGATACTAAAGAGCGTTTGGGGGAAATTACGGAAGATGGTCAACATCTTGTTGTAGCAGAAGGTGGAATTGGTGGATTGGGAAACTGGCACTTTAAAAGTTCAACAAATCAAACACCTCAGCACTCTCAGGAAGGCAGAAAGGGAGAAGAACGCACCGTTGAACTGGAATTAAAACTTATTGCTGATGTAGGTCTGGTTGGATTTCCAAATGCAGGGAAAAGTACATTGCTTTCTGTACTATCAGAAGCAAGGCCAAAAGTAGCTGACTATCCCTTTACTACGCTTGAGCCGAATCTTGGAGTGGTTAACTTTTCTGATTATCGAAGTTTTGTAATGGCTGATATACCCGGCATTATTGAGGATGCCCACGAAGGAAAAGGACTTGGTATTCAATTTTTACGACATATTGAGCGGAATAATCTTTTATTATTTATGGTAGGATGTGATTCAGATATAGAAGCTGAATATCATGCTCTGTTGCATGAATTAAGGGAATTTAGACCTGATTTGTTAGAGAAACCAAGGTTGCTGGCTATTACCAAAATGGACTTGAAAGAGGATTATATTTTGGACGAGGAGATTTTAGTTGAGGATGACATAGAAATTGTAGAGATTTCCTCGGCCACAGGCCATAATGTTGATGTATTAAGAGAAAAAATTTGGGAGAAACTACAAACAGTTGGAGATAACGAATCATCATAGAACACTTATAGCACTCATGCAGGTGCCCAATTTTGGGCCACCCACCGTTCGTAAACTCATTCGGAATTCAAGAATAAAAGATCCGATTGAGATATTCGACTTGCCGATACCGGTTTTGGAGAAAATAGACGGTATGGGGAAGGTTAGGGCGAGAAATATTGCAGACTTTGATGGGTGGGATTCTGTTGATGAAGTGATAAAAAAAACAGAGGAAATAGGGGCACGAATTATAGGTATTGACGACCCTGAATATCCTGATCTACTTAAACACATTTACGATCCGCCAATTTTATTCTGGCTATTGGGGGATCCTGAAGTGCTGAAAAAGCCTGGGATTGCCGTTGTAGGAACACGTAATCCCGGGAAATATGGGCTCAATCAGGCAAGAAGCTGGTCTCAGAAATTGGTGGGAAGTGGCATTTGTATCAACAGCGGATTAGCGTATGGTATAGATGCAGCAGCACATCAAACCGCTGTGAAAAGAGGTGGTAAAACCATTGCAGTTCTTGGATCGGGAATTGACTGGATCTACCCGAATAAAAACATAAAATTAGCAAGAAAAATAGTAGAAACAGGTGGGGCTGTAATCACAGAATTTCCACCGGGAACTAAACCGGATGCGATTAATTTCCCTTCACGAAACAGAATTGTGAGTGGAATGAGCCATGGAGTGTTGGTAGTAGAAAGTGGAGTGAAAGGCGGAAGCATGATTACCGCTCGTTCTGCCCTCGATCAAAATCGGGAAGTGTTTGTAATTCCTCACCCATTGGGTTATATGAAAGGAGAGGGATGTAATTATTTAATCCGTACCGGCCAGGGAAAATTGGTCCAATCAATGGAAGATGTTTTATCAGAAATTTCTATTGAAAGGGAAGGAAGTACAGAATCTGCAAAAAGAGAGGTTCGGAAAGAGTGGAGAGAAATGGAACTTGACAAAGAGTCGGTGCAAATTTGTGAAATACTTGAAAGAAATAAAACCCATATTGATCAACTGAGTGAGCTGGTAGAACAGCCGACTTATAAACTCATGCCTGTATTGCTGGATTTGGAAATGAAAGGTGCGATTCAGCAAAAAGCAGGTAAATACTTCGAATTATGTTAACATCGGGATGAGAATCTGTTATTTTACGCTTTTCTAATTCATTACATTTTTACTATATGTTTAGAGTTGATGACGTTATCCTGTCGGAAGATATTGCAACCTCGAAGTTTGCATGTAACATTACTTTGTGTAAAGGTGCATGTTGTGTTGTTGGGGATGCAGGAGCTCCCGTTTCCAAAGATGAGATTCCTATACTCAGAAAAGCTTATCGAAAATTAAAAGATCGACTGGCCCCAAAAGCAGTAGAAATTGTCGAGAAAGAGGGGGTCATTAAAGGTGACTCCGAATCAGGCCATGAAATTAATTGCGTAGATAATCAGGAATGTATTTTTGTTCAAAAAGATAAAAATGGTGTTGCAACCTGTGCTATACAAAATGCATATTATAACGGAGAGTTTAACTGGGAAAAACCAATTAGTTGCCACTTATATCCAGTTCGGTTAAAAAAAATTTCAGGGCTTGAATTTGCTAATTTTGAATATATTCCTGATCTGTGTTCAGATGGTTGCGACAACGGAGAAAAAACGGGAACGTATCTCTCAGAATTTCTAGAAACAGCGCTGACTCGCAGATATGGTAATAAGTGGTTTGATGAATTCACGGAATCTTGTAACGAAATAAGAGAACAAGTATAATATGTTGAAGACAGGTCAAAATCTTAGTCAGAGGCAAAGTCTTCAGCAAAAGCTGTCTCCACAACAGATTCAGTTTATTAAACTGCTTCAGCTCCCCACTCTGGGAATGGAGCAGCGAATTAAAGAAGAGATAGAGATGAATCCTGTGCTGGAAGAGCTGGATCCTGATAACAAGGAGGAGACGATACAAGAGAATGAATCTGACTGGGAGCTGAAAGATGAAGCGGATAAGAGTGAATCCAGTGACGTAGATCCGGTTGATAAAAATGAAGATATTGACTGGGACTCTTTTCTGCACAACACAGAATATGATGGGAACAGTTATGGTGGAAGCAGTGGTGACCAGGAGTGGCGAGATCTGCCAAACCCTTACTATGAATCGCTATACGAGAATTTAGAAAAGCAGGTGTCTCTGCTGGATTTTGATGAAAAGGAGATACTTATTGCGGATCAAATACTTGGGTCTCTTGATGAAGATGGATATTTTCGCCGCGAAATTGAAGCGGTGATTGATAATATTGCCTTTAACCATGGAGTATTGGTTGAAGAATCTGAAGTTGAAAATGTAAGGAGGAGAATTCAGAATCTTGAACCGGTTGGCATTGCATCAAAAGATTTGAGAGACTGTTTACTTATACAGCTGCAAAAAATTTCTGAGAATTCAGATGCCAAAAAGCACGCAGTTAGAATTGTCGATAAAGAGTGGAGCTCATTTGAGAAAAAGCATTTCGAAAAGCTGAAAAATAAGTTGAGCATTGATGACAATCAGCTAAAAAAAGCATTTGAAATGATTAGAGGCATGGACCCAAAACCGGGGGCCGTAGCTAATCCGAATGATGATAACCAGCAATATATCGAGCCTGATTTTGAAGTTTTCTATGAACCAACAGAAGGTGATGAAGAAGAATCTGATGGCGAGTTTGTGATAAGGCTCAACCAAAGGAACGTACCACCATTACGGATTTCACCTGAATACAAACAAATGTGGGATCAGCTAAAGAAAAAGCCCGGTAAAGACAGGTCAGATAAACAGGCTAAAAACTTTATCAAAGAGAAGGTTGATTCAGCCCAATGGTTTATTGATTCGATTATTCAGCGACAAAATACGCTGATGAATACCATGAAAACAATTGTAGCTCTGCAGGAAGATTTTTTTAAATATGGAGAAGGTCTTAAACCGATGATTTTAAAAGATATTGCAGAAAGAATCGAGATGGATATATCCACAATTTCCAGAGTTGTGAACGGAAAGTACGTGCAGACAAATTTTGGCGTCTATGAACTTAAATATTTTTTCAGTGAAGGATTAGAAACAGAAAATGGCGATGATGTTTCAAGTCGTGAGGTTAAAAATTATCTTCTTGAGGTGATTGATAATGAGGATAAACGAAGTCCTTATAGTGATCAGGCGCTTACAGATTTGTTAAAAGAAAAAGGATATAAAGTAGCCAGGAGAACGGTAAGCAAATACAGGGAACAACTTCAGCTACCGGTTGCGAGATTGAGAAAACAAATTATTTAAAAAGTTTAGGGAGCGGAAATCGCAAATCGAAGTGGGTCGATAATGGCCGGAGAGAAGAAAATGAACCATAAAGCAATGATTACAATAAGAACATGAAGTCCCACCGTACCAAGTAGGTTTAATAACCGGTATTTATCCAGGAATTTTGCTGCATCAATAGCCGCAATGTTGAAGCTGAAAAACCATACTAGAGAAAAAATTATTCCCAACGCCATAATCCATTCAGTGCCAAATCCCACCTGATTGAACATCACCAGAAAAGTTACTGAAAACAAATTGATATGAAGCGGCCAGCTGTAAAGGTTAATGATCTGACTGAAGTTGCGAAGTTTGTTATTTAGGAGATAGATCCAAAGAATGGATATTGCCTGAAGGATTAGTGCAAGAATGATCCCAGCTATAAAGAGTGAAATCAAAATGTAATCCGACCAAAAAAGAAATGAAAAGTGATATGCTAAAATATCTAACCCATTTTCACTAAACAGTACCTGTGTAGATACATAAAAGAACAGGCCTGTAATTACGGCATGTTGCAATAAAAGATAAATTCCGGGAAGCGGGTTTCGTAATCGATTTTCCATGATATCCATCACGAAAAAAGGGTGGTTTGTAAAATAACGTGCTACAGATTGGCTGTATATCGGCTGGTATTTGTAGTGCACTACAAAGCTTATCCAAATGAGAAAAAGTAATACAACACTCCAGTTAAGTGTTGGCGTGGTGGCTTCTTTGGCCGGTAATGGAATAGTTACTGTTTCACCATTAATATATTTCTGAATGATGAATTGAAAATTAGGATCTTCTTCAAGCTTATTTAACAGCCACTCAGAAGGTACGATGATCAGAGATTCATCAAACCCGAGAGATTGATTGAATAGATTTTCCAACGTTTTAAGCGATTCCCGTTCCTCATCTCCCGGTATAAAATGGATTGATGAGGTTGTCGCCGATAAGTTTTCTTTTGGCTGAACTTGATTTGAAACAAATTGAAATCCATCCGGTAAATCCTCAGTTGTTGACAAAATGGACTTATAGTAAAGAGGAACATGAATGTCAGTTGAAACTGAATCTGCGAGATTTTCAGCTGAAGCGGAGAACCTATAGCTCATTTCATAGGGATAATTTAAGATGCTTACCGCAACAATTCGGTCGGGAAAAATCCGAGTGGCTTCCTGATAGCTCTCAATAGAATTCTGCTTAAAAATACTGAGGTTATTATTAATTTGGCGAGGTGTAGAATAAACAGGGCCGGTTCGCAGAAGTATAAAAAATCGTTGATCTAACGATTCTGGTAAATCGGTGACCCGATCTGTCTCTATAAGAACGATTCCAAGGTCTGATAGTGATTGAAAATCGGTGTTTGTTGGGAATCTCTCTTGATCTTGGTCTATGGATATAGCAATTCTGTTACCCTGCTGAGGCTCAGTTTGGAGTTCAGCATTAGTGAAGCCTAAGGAGAATAGGATTGCAAGTAGAATGTACTGCAAATTAGCCTGTCATTACTTTTTGATTTCTATTGTTCTTTCTATAGCCAATTCTCTGGTCTCTTTAAAGCTTGAAAGTACAATATTAGAACGTGTTCTGGTAACACCATCCCATGATTGAATCAGTGAAAGGAATTGCTCAAAAGATTCTGTGTTTTTGGTTCTCACCTTTAGGATATGTGAACCATCTCCTGTTATGGAGTGGCATTCCAAGACCTCAGGGTGCTGAGCTACTAAATCCACAAAGTTGGTGTACTTTTCTGATCCATCCACTTCCACAAAAATAAAGGCTGTGATGTCGAAGTTAAATTTTTTGGAATCAAGAATGGCATTGTATTCTGCAATTAAACCACGCTCTTCAAGTTTTCTCATTCGTTCCGAAACAGAGGGCACAGATAGATGTACGATTTCGGCTATAGTATTCCGTTGTGCCCTTCCATCCTTTTGAAGATGCTTCAGAATTTTAACATCGGTTTCATCAAGTTGATAACCCATAATATTTGATCTCTTTGACCTAAAATTTCTAATTATACTTAAAAATATCTTAAATTAATTAAGAATACAATCCCATTAGATAAAAAATAAGTGAACTTACAATTGATTTTGGGATGCTGAACGATAGAAAAAAATTTCATTCGGCACCGATTGACTTGTATCTTTAATGATTCCAAAAATTGTATAAAAAATTAGCTCATTACCATGTTAGATATTGCTTTTATTCGCGAAAATAGTGCACTTGTGAAACAAGGAATGCTTAACAAGGGAGAGAAAGACAATTCGGCTGTTGACAAAGCAATTGCCAAAGATGAGGAGTGGAGAAATCTGGTTACTAAATTGGATAAGCTGCGGGCAGATAGCAATACTAAGGCGAAAAAAATTGGCGAATTGATGGGGCAGGGGAAAAAAGAGGATGCCCAAAAAATCATCAAAGAGACCAGCAAGAGTAAAGAAGACATTAAAAATCTGGAACAGGAAATATCAACAGTTCGCGAAGAACTGGATAATCTGCTTTATAGAATACCCAATGTGCCTGACGAATCTGTACCGGTTGGGAAAACTGAGGAGAATAACGAAGTATTTTCAACGTGGGGGGAGCCCGGAAAGAAAGACTGGAGAAAACCTCATTGGGATATCGCAGCTGAAAAAAACTGGATTGATTTTGATCGTGGCTCAAAGGTGACCGGAGCTGGGTTTCCATTTTATCTCGGTAAAATGGCAAAATTACAGCGTGCACTCATTAACTTTTTTATTGATGAAGCGTCCGAAGCGGGGTATTTGGAAATGCAGACACCATACTTCATTAATGAAAATTCTGCCCGGGGAACGGGGCAGATTCCGGATAAAGAAGACATGATGTACGAGATCCAGAGAGATGAATTCTTTTTGATTCCCACAGGCGAAGTTCCGGTAACAAATTTTCGACGGGACGAAATTCTTTCGGAAAGTGATTTGCCCACAAAATATGCTGCGCATACTCCATGTTGGCGAAGAGAAGCTGGCAGCTACGGAAAAGATGTTCGCGGGCTGAACCGGCTTCACCAGTTTGATAAAGTTGAACTGGTTAATATTGTTCACCCTGAGGAATCAGACCAGGAACTGGAAGCGTTGCGGGATCACGCAGAGTCTCTGCTTAAAAAACTGAACCTTCCTTACCGAACATTATTAATGTGCACAGGAGATATGGGTTTTACCCAAACCAAAAAATATGATCTGGAAGTATGGAGTCCGGGTCAGGAGAGATGGCTGGAAGTAAGTTCATGCTCAAACTTTGGTTCATTTCAGGCACGTCGAATGCAGCTTCGCTTCAAGGATGGTTCCGGTAAAATTGAAATGCTTCACACTCTGAATGGATCAGGGCTTGCACTGCCAAGAGTTGTGGCGGCGATTCTCGAAACCTACCAGACCGAAAGTGGAGACGTTTCAGTTCCTGATGCATTGCAATCGTACTTTAAAGAAAATGTATTGTAATCTGAGAGCTGATTAGCTACTCTATTGCAGTGATTAATATTATACGACTATTGCTATGAGAGCTATTATCTGTCTAATCGTCCTTGGTTTCTTTTCTGGCTGTGCATCTGTTTATGTGCCTGCATCTAATCATATCCCGCTTATGGAAGAGAAAGGAGACGGACATATTAGCGGGTCATTTGGGATGAATGGATTTGGCATGCAAACCGGATATGCTTTTACAGATAATATAGGAGCTGTTGCAAGTACGAATTTTGGCAAGGTTTTGGTTGCCTATGATGCTGCAGATCACAGCAGAAATTATTCCTACACAGAGGGTGGTATTAATTATTTTACTGAGGTAGGACCCAATGGAAGGATGGAATTTATGGGGCTAATTGGCGCTGGTAAAAGTGAATTTGAAAGAGCTTTTAATGATGATGTCCAGAGAGAAGTATCAGGTAATTATTTGAAATATTCTATCCAAAATAACACCTCTTTTTATTTCGATAAATTGAATGGTGGCTTATCAACAAGAGTGTCCTATATAAATTACTACAAATACGAAGACACATCTGCTGATCAGGGAGAAAAAACAGCTGCACTTTTCTTTGAACCTGCTTTTTTTACCGGAATAAACTATAAAAATATAGCACTGGAGTCTCAGTTTGGATATTCAGTTCCCCTGGCTGAACAAGATGATCTTGCTTTCGATTTTGATTCAATCAGATTTTCCATAGCCGTAATATTTCGATTTAATTCTTTATAGTCTTATTCTATTTCAAATAGAATTTTAATCCACTCTGCTCATTTTAACCTCACGTCTCTCTGATGAAAATATATCTGCTCCTTGCTATCACTTTTCTTTTTACTATCACTGCAACTGCCCAGAAACGGGCGATGACTACAGACGATATCATAAATATGAATCAGCTGAACTCTGCAATGATTTCTCCTGATGGTGAGTCCGTTATTTTTGGAAAATCAGAACTGAACTGGGGTGAAAATAAAAGAGATACAAAGTACTACTATATGCCGGCTGATAGCGGACGATCGTATCAGTATTTGGGTGAGAAAGGCGGATCTGACCTTAAGTATTCACCTGATGGCAGCTATATATCTCTTAAAAGAACGACAGACGAAAAAGCACAGCTATATTTATTGCCAACAGCCGGTGGTGAGGCTGTGCAACTTACAGAACATGATTCCGGTATTGGCAACTACGAGTGGGGTGCTGATAGTCAGTCAATCTATTTTATAGCAGCGGTTCCGAAAACTGATGATGAAAAAAAAGAGTACGAAGCGGGATATGACCACCTGTTTGTAGATGAAGCTCCTCACGGACAGACCGAAGGCGAGTGGAATAACATTTGGCAAATTGATATTGAAAGCGGAGAGGAATCGAAACTTACCCATAATGAGATGCGAGTTGGTGAATTTTCTGTATCAAAAGATCAGAAGAGAATTGCATACACAGCCCGGTTCGAGAACAGGAGAAATCAGCAGTACAAATCAGAAATTTATCTGTTGGAAGTGGGAGACAGTACTGCTGTTCAGTTGACCGACAATGAAGTGCCCGAAGGTAGCCTGAGTTGGTTACCTGATAATGAGCATATTATTTTCTCGGCTGCCGACGACGATGAATGGGAGCTCAAGCAAAATGCTCTTTGGCAAATGAATGTCGACGATAAAAGCTATCGTAACATTTCAGGGAGCTTTCCCGGGACAATTCGGTCGTATCAGGTCTCTGAAGACGGCAGTACTGTTTTTTTAAATGGTACATATCGCACAAATTCTAATATCTATTCAATTGATATTTCAAGTGGTGAATTAAAGCAGCACACGGATTTTAAAGGGTCAATTTTTATAGTTGACTATGATAAGTATCAAAACAGGATTCTTTACCGAAAAGAGGATGTAACGACACCCCCGGATCTTTATACGGCCCATTTTGATGATCTTGAGAATGGAACAAGATTAACAGACATCAACCCGATGATTCGGGATAGTTTACAATTGGCTTCCTTCGATATTGTAGAATGGGAAAGTTACGATGGGCTGGAAATTGAGGGGCTGTACTATTATCCTGAAGAACTGGAAAACAACGGAACTGCGCCATTTCTGCTACATATTCACGGCGGTCCGGCGGGAGTATTCACCAATAGCTTTAGTCCTCAATATCATGTTTGGGCGGGCTTGGGTTATGCTCAGCTGGCGCCTAATGTAAGAGGGAGTACTGCCTATGGGGATAGTCTTCTGAGAGGAAATATGTATGATATTGGCGGCGGCGATTACGAAGATTTGATGAGTGGTGTAGACATGCTGATCAGCAAAAGTGCAATTGATTCCACAAAGATGGCTGTTCGTGGTTGGAGTTATGGCGGGATTTTAGGTGGAACTACTATCACCAAAACAGATCGCTTTAAAGCGGCATCGCTGGGAGCTATGGTGTCTGACTGGACATCGGAATACGCTCTTGGCTTTAATCATGATGTACGGCTGTGGTATGTTGGGGGCGAGCCCTGGACAAACCCTGAAGGTTATCGTGAGCGTTCACCGGCAATGCATGCGGATAAAGTAACAACGCCAACACTATTCTTACATGGTGCCAATGACCGTGTGGATACTCCGGAACAGAGCATGATATTTTTTACTTTTTTGAAAGATATTGGGAAAGTGGATACGAGGTATATCAACTTCAAAAGGGAAGGTCACGGTTTTAGTGAGCCACGGAATCAACGAACACGGGATATTGAAGAGATTAAGTGGGTCCAGAAATATACTTTGGGACTAGATTGGGAGCCCTGGGAACGGGAAGATGAGGAATCTGATAATGAGAACGAGTCAGAAAACTGACTCGTCCATAACAATTAAGTTAAGGCGTAGGTTTCTTCTTCTTTGAAATTTAGCAGCAGTTCTAAGACGGGCTGCATTTCTTTTTCCTGCATGATGGCGCCTCTTAGCTTTTTCCCATTTCGTATTCCTTTCAAGTATTGCCCGTAATGTTTTTTCATGATGATGACCCCGTACTTTTCATCGTGATGAGCTACAGAAAGGCGTAGTTGATCTGCACATAAAGCCAAACGTTCGTCTATGCTTGGTTCTGGAAGTAGTTCTCCGGTTTCAAGATAGTGTCGAGTCTGCTCAAAAATCCATGGGTTGCCAATAGCGCCCCTTCCAATCATAACGCCATCTACACCTGTATCATCGAACATTTTTTTAGCCATAATCGGGGAGTCTACATCTCCATTGCCGATGATAGGGATTTCTAAACCAGGTGTACTTTTTAGTTTTTTTAAGTATTCCCAGCGAGCATCGCCTTTATATTTTTGGCATCGTGTTCTGGCGTGAACCGTCAAAGCTTTTACGCCCAGCTTTTGAAGCATCAAACCAACCTCCTGAATGCGTATGGTGTTATCATCCCATCCCAGGCGGGTTTTTACGGTTACAGGAGTATCACCGGCTGCATCAACTACAGATCCTGCCATTCTTTCCATCATATCCAGATCTTTCAGGCAAGCTGATCCGGCGCCTTTTTTTACTATTTTATAAACAGGGCAGCCAAAGTTAATATCGATGATGTCCGGATTATTGGCTTTTGCCACTTTAGTGGCTCCTTCCATGGCTTCTTCACGCCCACCAAAAATTTGTATGCCAAAAGGACGTTCAACTTCTTCAAAAAACATTTTTTGCTTGGCAATGTCGGAATCCCGAATAATCGCTTCTGAACTGATGAATTCTGTATAAACCAAATCGGCACCTTTTTTTCGACAAATTTGTCGAAATGGGGAGTCAGTTACATCCTCCATTGGAGCTAGCAAAAGCGGTTTTTTATTGAGTAAAATGTTATCAATTTTCATAGCACAAGTGTTAAATGAAAGCTTAAAATAAGGGTTTTTTCAGACTAAACCATTTACAAGTCAAACAAAAAAATGGACCTTTATATACAGTAAAGAGAAGTTATGATAGTTTGATAGCCATTTGGTTAATGATAACGTATATTATTTTGCTTAAGGCAATCTTTAATAAAAACAAACGGGAGTAAACATAATGGCACTTGCGAGTAAAGGCATTGAAGAACTATTAGGAAAAGAAGCTGATTCACTTTTGAATCACGAATGTAAAACTATATCGAAAAAGAATATTCATGTACCATCCCCCAATTACGTGGATGATATTTGGTATCACTCAGACAGAAATGTTCGAGTTTTAAATAACCTGCAGCGGATCATTAACCATGGTCGTCTTGGCGGTACCGGTTATCTTTCAATCTTACCCGTTGATCAGGGGATTGAGCACAGTGCAGGCGCGTCTTTTGCGAAAAATCCGGCCTATTTTGATCCTGAAAAAATTGTAGAATTAGCAATGGAAGGTGGCTGTAACGCTGTTGCATCTACCTTTGGTGTTCTAGCTTCCGTATCAAGAAAATACGCCCATAAAATTCCTTTTTTGGTAAAGATCAACCACAATGAGTTGATGACATTTCCCAATACCTACGATCAAATTATGTTCGGATCTGTAGAAAAAGCTTATGATATGGGTGCAGCAGCAGTTGGTGCAACTATCTATTTCGGCTCCGAAGAATCAAGCCGACAAATTGTGGATGTAGCCCAGGCATTTGAATATGCACATGAACTTGGAATGGCTACGGTTTTATGGTGCTACACTCGTAATTCTGCGTTTAAAGTGGGCGGTGAAGATTATCATGCCTCAGCAGATTTAACCGGTCAGGCAAATCATCTGGGTGCAACAATTGGTGCTGATATCGTGAAACAAAAACTACCAACTAACAATGGTGGCTTTAAAGCACTGAACACCGGTGACTCTTCTTACGGTAAACTAGATGAACGTATTTACAGCGAACTAACAACCGATCATCCAATTGACCTGACACGTTACCAGGTTGCGAACGGATATATGGGTCGGGCAGGGCTTATTAATTCTGGTGGTGCATCAGGAGAAGATGATTTTGCTGCTGCTGTTAAGACAGCTGTTATTAATAAACGAGCCGGTGGAATGGGCTTAATCAGCGGTCGTAAATCATTCCAGCGTCCTATGGACGAAGGAGTGAAACTGCTTAACTATATTCAGGACGTATATCTCAATAAAGATATCACCATTGCTTAATTATATTCATACATGCGCTCTGTAAATAAGAATACAGAGCGCATTTTTTAAGGGAGAATGCTAAAGTTACCCGTTAGCACTCATCAAAACAGATGCTTTGTCGAATACAGTACCATCACATACTCCAGTTAATTCCGGTAGCCTGATTTCTGGTCGCTATCTAGCTATTTCTGTGGCACTCAGCATGATCAGTATGGGTATAGTGATTTATATCACTTACACGCCGGGCGTACTCAATCATTTCGCTCCCAAAAGACTTCCGGGCCTTTTTATAGCAATTGGAGTGGTATTTCTAAAAGTATATTTCTCAGCCGCCAAGATCCGATATCTTGCCGATAAAGAAATTGGCTGGATGGCATCGCTCCGAACTACACTCACATGGGACTTTGCTTCAGCGATAACACCATCAACCATTGGTGGAGCCCCAATGGCTACATATGCAATGACACGCGAAGGCATTAAGCTGGGTAAATCCTCCGCTATTGTGCTATATGGCGTTTTACTTGATCAGTTTTGGTACGCGCTTGCGGTGCCAATTTTACTTATAGCGGGGTTTTACTATCAGGTGCTTCCACCTGAAATTGGATTGGTTGGTAACATCACCATGGTCTTAATTTATACAGGACTGCTTTTATATGGTGGTTTTCTCACCTACGGTTTAATGGTGAATCCTACTTCGCTGAAAAAAATTATAAACTGGATTTTTAAATGGCCTTATCTGGAGAAATTTTCAGAGAAAATGGGTGCGGAAGCTGAAAATCTGGAAGAGTATTCTTATGAGTTAAGGGGAAAGCCCTGGAAATTTTTCTTTAAAGCATTTTTCTTTTCAACGATGAGCTGGTTGTGTAGGGTGGCGTTACCTGTTATTGTAATACTAAGTCTGCTCCCCGGCGATGAAATTTTATTGGTGTTAAGGAGCCTTGCAATGAATCTAGCCTTTCTGATTATTCCTACACCGGGTGGATCAGGCGGTGTCGAGGGACTGTTTGCTATATTTTTAGGGCCGCTCATAGAACGAACTTCTTTTATTGGTTTGGCGGTCTTTGCATGGCGAATTATAACATACTATATAAGTATAGGTCTTGGGATTATCGCCACTGCTTGGTACATCAATCATAAAGTGGTCGAAATTAAGAATGA
The DNA here is from genome assembly GCA_003555185.1 of Balneolaceae bacterium. Classification (GTDB taxonomy): domain Bacteria; phylum Bacteroidota; class Rhodothermia; order Balneolales; family Balneolaceae; genus SW132. Next base: position 14,817 of record PWFZ01000030.1, read on the forward strand.
AGAACTGGTTACTGAGGAATCTGAACTAGATTGATTCTTTTGACTTTCGGTTCAATAACAAAATTTACAGATAGTGGCTAAGCAAAAAGTTCATTTCGAGTGCAGTAATTGCGATTATATCTCCCCTAAGTGGCTGGGTGTTTGTCCATCATGTAGTGAATGGCATACATTTGAAGAAAAAATTCCTGTTGAGAAGTCGTTAAAAAAACACAAAGATCGGAAGA
>PWFZ01000374.1 GCA_003555185.1 Balneolaceae bacterium
ACCGCAGTGCATACCGCACGGGAAGCGCATCACATCAAACCGGAAGGCGTTCGAAAAGCAGTGGTATATTTGACGGATCAAACCCATCATTGTGTGGAACGAGCGCTGCTGGTTTCGGGAATGGGCGACTGTGTGCGGCGAAATGTACCGATGGATGATCGGTTTCGCATGGATCCTTCAGAACTACAGAAACGGATTGATGAGGATAGAGAAGACGGGTTAAACCCGTGGATGGTAGTTGCTTCAGCCGGAACTACGGATACTGGTTCAGTTGATCCGCTGGATAAAATCGCGTCTATTACATCAACCAACAAGCTTTGGTTTCATGTAGACGCGGCCTACGGTGGATTTTTCCTGCTGACAGAGCGAGGTAAAAAGATGATGGCGGGGATTGAAAAGTCAGACTCTGTGGTGCTGGACCCGCATAAAGGAATGTTTATTTCATACGGATCGGGGGCGCTTATTGTGAGGGATGAGGAGCTGTTGGCAAAAGCACATGGCTACGATGCCAGCTATATGCAGGATACCATTGCAGACGATTTTGCCTACTCTCCGGCTGATCTTTCTCCCGAACTGAGCAAGCATTTCCGGGCATTGCGAATGTGGCTGCCGCTGAAACTTCATGGGGTTGGCGCTTTCCGTTCTGCGCTTGACGAAAAGTGGATGCTGGCAAACTTTGCGTGGCAAAAATTATCAGAAATGGATGATTTTGAGGTAGGTCCCGAACCACAGCTTTCCGTGTTTATGTTCCGATACAAACCGGAGCATGGAGACGTGGATGAGCTGAACCGGAAATTGCATCAAGCCATAAAAAAAGACGGGCGTATTTTCTTTTCCACCACCCGTTATAAAGGCCACTTTATGCTTCGATTGGCCGTGCTATCGGTCCGCACCCATTTGGAGAATATTGACAGCGCGTTGGAAATTATCAAGGAAAAGGCTGATGAGCTTAGTGGGTGAGAGAATAATCTTAAGTTGTTATGATTATCAACCTCACACAATTTCAATCCCCACTTCACACTCATACCCGTTAACCAGCCGTTTAAAGTCCAAACTTCTGCTTCCAAAATTAATCAGCAGCCCGATTTCAAGATTGTATGCCTCAAGATAATTAATGGCCTGGGCCAAGTGGACATCCTGCAATTCTATCAATGCTTTAATTTCAACACAGATAATACCTTTTACGAGAAAATCGACACGCCGTGTTCCAATTTGAACCCCCTTATATATAACGGGCATTTCAAACTCTCTGCTAAACAGCATATCGATATCTTTGAATTCAATCTCTAAAGCACGCTGGTATATAACCTCTTGAAACCCATTATCAAGGTTATTGTGTACTTCCATTGCGCAGCCAATTATTTTTCCGGTCAACTCAGAATATTTGTACTCATCCTTAATCATAAATCCCCCATCATTTTAAAATGTAACTTGCCCCGTGCTTAACCTCTACCGATTAAACTATGATTTTTACTGATTGTATGAATGTCATTGATTTAAATAATAAATATGGAAAATCATAGCCCATCAGTGAAATCAAAGTTCAGGCCCATTTTGCAGTTAAAATAGATCTGACTACTTTAATCACATGGAGTTAACAACCCTATATAACCGATGGAACTAATAACAGAAATTTTTGGAACGGGTAGTGCATTTATTTGGGGCTTTTTTACAGCGTTAGTATTTTTGGGTGTATTTCGATTTTATGAATGGAACCGTGCAGGGCGGCCTGCAAAATTGAAATTCAGACTGTGGGATATTGCGTACCTGTTGATCTATTTTACAGCCGTACAGATGATGATGTTTGTGATGTTTCTGTATCTTCAACAGTTGGTTAACATAGTTTTTTTGATCGTATCCCTCTCAATTTTAATGGCATTTTTTGTATCCATTTCTGTGCTGGGGAGGGTTACAAAGCAGGCAACTGGTGGAAATAATCAGCGAAAAAGCTGAGAAAGTTAGCGAGTTAAGTAGTAACACAGATCGCGGGCCAGCGACGCCCTCTACAATTGATCCTGATAATCCTGAAAACAAAAAAGCCACGCTGTTATGCGTGGCTTTTTGAAAAGAGTTCTAAAGGACAGTGTCCGTTACTTATAAAAGTATTCCCCCTACTGAAGCAATCAGCGTGGCGAAAATCAGGGCCACGGTGTTGATTACTTTAATCAGCGGGTTTATGGATGGGCCTGCTGTATCTTTGTAAGGATCACCCACGGTATCGCCAACAATGGCCGCTTCGTGTGCGTCACTTCCTTTTCCACCGTGGTTGCCATCTTCGATATACTTTTTGGCGTTATCCCATGCACCGCCACCGTTCGACATCATCAGCGCGACCATTAAACCGGATGCAATAACACCGATTAGCAATCCACCAAGCGCCAGTGGGCCCCAAAGGAGTCCAACAACCAATGGAGAAAGCACGGCTAACAATCCGGGAAGAACCATCTCTTTAAGTGCAGATTTCGTTACGATATCCACACACTTTCCATATTCTGGCTTGGTTTCTCCGGTCATAATTCCAGGCATTTCCTTGAATTGACGGCGAACTTCTTCGATTACAGCACCGGCTGCTTTTCCAACACTCTCCATCAACATAGATGAAAAGAGAAATGGAAGCATCGCTCCTATAAAGAGGCCGACCAGCATAATTGGATCGTTCAGTAAAAAGACAAGTGGCTCACCTTCCGTTACTTTTTCAAGGTTGAAAACGTAATCAGCAAAAAGTACCAGGGCAGCTAGTGCGGCTGAACCGATTGCGTATCCTTTGGTAACGGCTTTCGTGGTGTTTCCTACTGCATCCAGTGCATCAGTGTTTTTTCGTACTTCTTCAGGGAGGTTACTCATCTCGGCAATTCCTCCTGCGTTATCGGTAATGGGGCCGTATGTGTCCATTGCGATAACCATTCCGGTAACACTTAACATGGCAACGGCGGCAACGGCAATACCGTAAATTCCGGCAAATGAGAAGGAGAGGAATAGTGCCATCACAAGAATTATGGTCGGCACAAAAACACTTTGCATTCCCACAGCAATACCACTGATAATGTTTGTGGCACTTCCTGTTTCAGATGCTTTTGCAATTTTTCGAACCGGGGAGTATTTAGTACTTGTGTAATATTCGGTGATAAGTACGAGGCCGATCACAACAGCAATCCCGACTACAGATGATAAAAACAGATCCACCCAGGTGGTATCTACCGGAAGGCCGCCAATGCCGGCAAAATCAAAATCAACAAACATGGTGTGTGTAATCCATGCAAATCCAATAATGGAGATAATTGTACTGCCGTACATTCCTTTATAGAGGGCTCTCATAATATTGTTGTCTTTGCCCATTCGAACAAAGAAAACAGATATAATACTGGCGATAATCGCAAATGCACCTAAGTAAAGCGGGTAGGTTACCAGTTCTGTAATGGCGGTTACATCAGGAAGTAAGTAACCA
>PWFZ01000338.1 GCA_003555185.1 Balneolaceae bacterium
GCATTTCGTGTAAATCTCGTGCCTCGATTAAAGCGGTTTAACTGCTATGGGAAATGGATTCAGCCTCAGGAAATTATTCCAAAATGACTAAATCCAGACCTTGTTATTGCGAAGGCATGCTTCGCGGCTAATCACGTTCAACCCATTCGGGTTTAGGTTCTTATTTTTCATCAGTTGACTCCTAAAATTGTGTCAACCTATTTCAGTAAAAGACCGCTGTTTTTTCAAACACTATTTATGTTCTGCGACTGAAAACCGGTCAGGCTGACCGGTGTACTTTTGGCTGACCGCCGTACTTTAGTAACTCAACAACCTTTCCAGTTTTTCATCAAGCCGGTAATCAGCCATATAGCCTTTTTCAAGCTCTTTGCTGAAAGGAATTGGGGTATGGATGGATGAACAACGTGTTACGGGCGCATCAAGAAATTCAAAGCATTTTTCTGAAATACCCGCCGCAATTTCGCTCATTGGTCCCATTATTTCTGATGTTTCTTCGAGCAGCAATACGCGCCCTGTTTTTTTGATGGATTGATGAATCGTATTCCAATCAATGGGAGAGAGGGATCGCAAGTCCACAACTTCAATATCTACACCTTTCTTCTCGTACTTCTCAGCTATTTCCAAGGCCCAGTGAACTCCATATCCAAATGTGATGATAGAAGCGTCGACTCCACTTTTCACCACTTTTGCTTTCTCAATATCAACAAACTGACATTGATCCGGCGTAACCTCTTTAATACTTCGATACAGCTTTTTGTGTTCGAAAAATAGTACCGGATTCGGATCATATAGCGCTGTGTACAGCATATTTTGTGCGTCCTCTACCGAAGAGGGTACCAATATCCGAAGTCCGGGCAAACCCATAAACCAGGCTTCATTCGATTGTGAGTGAAAAGGCCCTGCACCGACTCCGCCGCCATGAGGTGCACGAATGGTGATATTCATTTCAGGCATCCACCGGTAGCGTCCCTTTGAAAGGTTATTTACAATCTGATTGAATCCGCATGAAATGAAGTCGGCAAACTGCATTTCCACAACAGGTTTGTAACCTTCCAAAGCTAACCCGATAGCTGCTCCTATAGCGCCCGATTCAATGATGGGAGTATTTCGAATCCGGTCTTTACCGTATCGCTCAATAAACCCTTCCGATACTTTAAATACGCCACCATATTCTGCAACATCCTGACCCATCAGCAAAAAGCGATCATCTTCATCAAACGCCTGTTTGTGAGCTAACTGAACAGCGTCAACAATTCGTTTTTCTGATGAACTACCTTTGATACCGTTTGAAGAGGGCACAGGTGCAGAATGAAGTCCGGCTCTATCTCTTTCGATAGATTCATCATAAACGGGGTCAGCTGCTTTTAACGCTTTTTTCAAATGAGGTTCGAAAACTGCGGTCAGCTCTTTTTTTATTGTATCAAGTTCTTCTTCACTTTTTATAACCTTTTCTTCTAAGAGCCACTGTTCAAATCTGTAGATGGGATCTTTTGGTTTCCATTTTTCAAACTCTGCATCTTCCACGTAAAAAGTGCCCGAAGCCTCTTCATGGCCCCTCATACGAAATGTCTTGGCTTCGATAAGTACCGGCTTTCCCTGTAGAGCCAATTCCCTGGCTTTTTTTGTGGCTTCATGTACCTCAAAAAAGTTGTTACCGTCAATCTTGAAGCCTTCAAGACCATAGCCTGCTGCTCGATCTACCAGATTTTCACATGCGTACTGTTCAGATGTGGGCGTTGATAACCCATAACCATTGTTTTCAATAACAAAAATTACCGGCAGTTTCCAGACGCCGGCTAAGTTTAACGCCTCATGAAAATCTCCCTCACTAGTGGCACCGTCACCACAGAAACTGACGGCAACCTGCTGTTCACCATTCATTTTTTTTGCCAGGGCTAGTCCGTCCGCAACCGGCATTGTAGCTGCAAGATGAGAGATCATTCCGATAATTCGATGATCCATAGTGCCGAAATGAAACGAACGATCACGACCACCGGTAAATCCATCAGCTTTCCCAAAAAGCTGACAAAAAAGAGTATATAGCGGAACATCTCTGGATGTGAAAACTCCAAGATTACGATGCATTGGAAGCAAATAATCGTCTTTATGAAGGGCTGTTGCGACACCTACAGAAATAGCTTCCTGACCTATACCGGAAAACCATTTACTTATTTTATTCTGCCGGAGTAGACTTAGCATCTTATTTTCTATCAATCGGGGCAATAATAAATTCCGATAGAAGAAAAGAGAATCTTTTTTTGAAAATTTTTCCGTTGCTGTTATCATAAATGCAAAATTTCTATGTATTTTTACTTTCTTGTAATCAAAAATATTTTACGCTGTTAAATGCAGCTACATGTATGCACAGAATAAAAGTTCTATTCGTCAATCACTACTTAACTTTAACTTAGCTTTTCTAATCTAATTCTAAGAATACTAATATGGAAGCACTCGGCAGACAGATCCTGGTAGAATTTTATGACTGCGAACAATCAAAATTGAATGATGTCAGCTACATTGAAAATTCACTCATTCAGGCGACAAAGGCCTCAAAAGCCACAATAATCTCCCATAACTTCCATAAATTTAGTCCCTATGGAATTAGCGGGGTGGTAGTGATTGCCGAATCTCATGTTACAATTCATACATGGCCTGAGTATAATTACGCTGCAGTCGATATTTTTACCTGTGGAGATACGATTGATCCATGGATTATTCAGGAGGAACTGAAAGAATATTTCGAGTCAAAAAGTGTTTCAAGTATGGAAATGAAACGCGGGCTTTTTAAAGTACCTCAGGGTCAGAAGCTTCTTTTCAAGCCTTCCCAAACTTCCCATTCAAATTAATACAATCCAATTATTATGATGGTTCAAACCCCAAATATTTATAGCCTCGTACGAGGTGCAGCAGAAGGACGTACACGACTCAATGCTTTCGATAAGGCATTGCTCGAGGCGGGTGTTGGTGATACTAATTTAATGCGAATGAGCAGTATTTTGCCCCCGGGTGCGGAGCAGGTTAAGGTTAGCGAAATGGTTCTGCCTAAGGGTGGGTTAGTTCCACTTGCATATGCAACTATTGATGGCACCACTCCGGGTCAAATGATTTCTGCCGCAATCGCTGTAGGTATTCCTGAAGATGATTCTGAGCAGGGTGTGATTATGGAGTTTGAAGATCATGCCGAGCTAAAAACGGTTGAAGCCATTGTGCAACAAATGGTGGTTGATGGTTTCGAATACAGAAACCGAAAGCTCAAAGAGATCAAATCTTTCGGAATTGAGCACAAAGTTGAAACCTGCGGAGCTGTATTTGCGGCTGCAGTACTTTGGTATAAGTAAATAACCTGACAGCGTGCCGACGGATGTCGGTTCCTGTCAGCGTTTAGTGTTGCCGGGCTGAACCGGCTTGCACCATAGTTAACATTTATTACCAACAATGAC
>PWFZ01000091.1 GCA_003555185.1 Balneolaceae bacterium
CGGCTTCCACAACTACTTCACCCAGTTGATCTTGTACTTCTTTCACTTTGGCCTGCATATTTTGAATTTTCCCAAACATATCGGCCATATTAAATTGATCACTCATTGTCTTCTTTTTTTGATGTTAATTATTCACGCAGTATACCACTGCAATTTGTTTGCTATCTATTTACACTTTGAACTAATACTCTAGTTCCGCCCCAAACAGGTCTACCACCGATTTCAGGTGCGGGTCTTTTTTCTGTATTTCTTTAAACCGTTCAAAGGGGCTTAATGATTCCTTCTTCTTTTTATTTCGCTCTACGATACAGCTGATTCTGACAAATACACCGACTACCTTTTTTAGTAACGATGAAAGCAGCTGTTGATTCTCCTCAAACAGATTTATGGCAAATTCATTATCTGCTGTTACAACCAACTCCGAGCCCTTTAGATTCTTCAATTTCACGCGTTGCACCTGAAAGTAGAGCATTCTGGGTGCGCTTTCCTTCAGTTTCTCCAAAAAAGCAGGCCAGTGTTCTTCCAGATCTTCAACTCCATTTAACACTATTTTTTCTACCTGCTCCTCAACTTCTTCTATCTGCACATCGGAGTCTTCATCCAGCGTGCCATTCGAAGAGCTGATCCCCTCTGCATAACCAAGAGTAGGCTTAACGATCATAAAGTCATCGTCATCCTCATCTGATTCACTTTCTGCAACTTTATCATCACGCTTTTCAACGTGCTTATATTCTTCTGAAGCGGTGACCGTTGACTGATCTTTCGCTAGTTCTTCTTTTTCTTCCTGAACAGCCGGTGAAGTTTGTACTTCGGGTTGATACTGCTGCTGATAAGATGATTCAGAATCAGCTTTTTGCTGATTGTTTTCTGAATCAGAAGAACTGGCTGAAACACCATTGTTTGATTCGCTGAATCTGTCTCTTTTTTCAGATTCGCCCTCAGGCTCGTGTACTGATTCCGACTTTTGTGCAGGCTTGTCAGGTTCTGCTGCGTCTTCAGCTACCGGCATTTCACTTTTTTCCGGCTGTTGAGCTATCGGTTGATTCCAGTCCTTTTTTTTTAATTCTTCTAATTGACCTATCAATTTGCCCAACTCCTGAGTCCGATTCATATGAACCAGTTTCAGCAGTAAAATTTCAAAATGAACGCGCGGTTGTTGAACATCCCGGATTTTAATCTGCGCATCACTGACCAAATGCAGCATCCGCATTAAATCTTCCTCTGTAAAATGCTGTGCAGCTTCTTTATACCTGCTTTTTGTATCAGCAGTAGCATCAACCAAATAGAGCCGCTTAGATTTCACTGCAACATACATATTTCGAATATGTTCGGTCAGTGATGTCAAAAATTCCTGAATATCGGCTCCACCTTTTAGGAGAGAATCAACCAGCTGAAGGCCTTTATCGGAATCACGCTCCTGAACAGCGACGGTAAAATCGAACAGCTGATCATGCCCAACCACATTCAGTGCTTCAAGCAGTTCCTCGTATCGAATATTAGATCCGCAAAATGCGATAGCCTGATCCATCAACCCGAGAGCATCACGCAGTGCACCGTCGGCTTTTTTTGCAATGACGTGCAGGGACTCTTCATCAATCTGAATGTCTTCTTTCCCACAAATATCTTTAAGACGGCTTACAATTTCGTCTACGGCGATGCGCTTAAAATCAAAACGCTGCACACGGGATAAAATGGTAGGTAATACTTTATGTGGCTCTGTTGTCGCAAAAATAAAAATAGCGTGTTCCGGCGGCTCCTCAAGCGTTTTCAGCAGCGCATTAAACGCTTGCTTGGTAAGCATGTGAACTTCATCTATAATGAAAACCTTGTAGCGACCGTTTTGTGGAGGTACGCGAACTGTTTCGCGCAGGTGGTGAATGTCATCTACCTTGTTATTTGAGGCGGCATCAATCTCAACAACATTTAATGTTTGATTGAGGGATTCACCATCTACATCAGACCCGATTGAATTTATGGTTCGGGCAAGAACCCGTGCCATGGTGGTTTTTCCCACTCCACGAGGTCCGCAAAACATGTAAGCGTGTGACAACCGGTTTTGTTTGATCGCATTTTTGAGCGTGCTACTCACATGCTCTTGCGAAACAATGTCGTCGAATGATTGAGGTCGGTATGTACGCGTTAGCGCGCGATAGTTTTTGGACATATATCTGAACGTTTTATATCCTCCAATGTACTAAAAATTGAGAACGATTTTTATGCGATTCTGTAAAAACCTGCTGAGTTTTGTTAATGAACTATCTGTTTTGTGTTGATCGTTGTATTTTTGTCAAAAACCTTTAATTTGACCGCTTCATGAAACCGGCAGATTTTCACCTACATATATTACTGTTTGCAATAGGTTCCCTTTTAGGCTCAGAACTTCTTCAGGCACAACCGCAAACACCCTATCAACAGGGGCTGGAGTTGTTATATCAGGGTCAGACCGATCAGGCGCTGGATATCTGGGAAGAATATTACCTGGAATCACAGAGAGTAGATTCACGTGCAGGGTTTCATTTTATCGAGGTAGTAACCTCACAAAATATTACTGACCGGTATGAATCTGCTACAAAAATGTACTACAAAGCGCTCTCAAATAGTGTGGGTGCAAATAGCAGAATTGCAGTACGACAGGAAATTGAGAGGCTGAAACCTATAGTTGGCGAAGGAATTTCGCGACAATGGCTGGAATGGTGGGAAGACAGTAACCGGGAGCTCCTTCTGGATATGGTTGGATATTGGATTCAGCTCGACCCAACCCCCGCTACCGAAGTAAATGAACGTCTTATTGAACACTGGCAGCGCATTGCCAGCGCCCGTCAACAGTTTACAAGAAACAGCTCCACCATTTACGGCACCGATGACAGAGCCCTGATTTATGTTCGTTATGGTGAGCCCGACAGAATTCACAGAGGGATTTTGACACTACAGGATCTGAATGTAAAACCATGGCTTCAACGACAAATTATACCACGGGAACCCACTGAGGAAGAACGAATTTTCGATCGTGAGCCATCTGTGGTTAATCAGGCCGAAATTCTAGAAAATGCTATTTATGATTTTCATCGATACCCGGAGTATGAGGTTTGGTTTTATGATAATCTGATGGATGGCCCTAAAAGAACTGTTCCCTACATTTTTGGCACCAATGTAAACACGCAGAAATTCCAGCTTCAACCCAGTATTGATAGTTTTATTCCCGAACGCGCTTTTTATCCGGAAGATCACAGGGATGAGCAAATTGTTGAATTTGCCCGATATGGAATTACCCCGGCCCTAATTCTGCAAATGCTCTATTATGAGCAACTGACCATGGTTGATCCATTTTTTGAAAGCCGCCTGAACTCCATTCGTGACGCTCTCATGGAACAGGGTCCCGAAGCGCTTCAAGGACTTGACCTTTCTATGAAATCGGAATCAATAGAGCTTATAAACA
>PWFZ01000122.1 GCA_003555185.1 Balneolaceae bacterium
CCCCACATCAAATCCCTTGCCGAAAACGCCACCTGTTTTACAAGCCTCTACCCTAACGCCGGACTTCCGGATGAAATGGGTGAGTATGGAGAGTCTCCTGAATTTATGGCCGAACAGTTTGCGGATTATGCCAGCGAAGGATTTGTGAATATTGTGGGAGGCTGCTGCGGAACCACGCCCGATCATATTCGTGCAATTGCGGAGGAGTCCACAAAATACAAGCCGAGGACCCTCAAAAAGAAAAAGACTTTTATGAGCCTTAGCGGACTGGAACCGCTGGTGATTCGTCCGGAAGCCAATTTTGTAAATATTGGTGAGCGAACAAATGTAACGGGCTCAGCACGATTTAAGCGTCTCATCAAAGATGAAGAGTATGAAGAAGCACTTTCTGTAGCCCGTGAGCAGGTTGAGGGCGGAGCACAGATTGTGGATGTGAATATGGATGAAGGCTTACTTGAATCAGAAAAAGTAATGAAGGATTTTCTGAACCTGATGGCCGCCGAACCCGATATTTCCCGGGTTCCGGTGATGATTGATTCCTCAAAATGGAGTGTGATTGAAGCGGGTTTAAAGTGCACGCAGGGAAAAGGAATTGTGAATTCCATCAGCCTTAAAGAAGGAGAAGAAGCATTTAAAGAGCAGGCACAAACCATCATGAATTATGGCGCCGCCGTTGTGGTGATGGCATTTGATGAGCAGGGTCAGGCAGACTCCCTCGATCGTCGAAAAGAGATCTGCCGGCGAGCGTATGATATTCTTATTGATGAGGTTGGTTTCCCGGCAGAAGATATCATCATGGATCCGAATATACTTACTGTCGCTACAGGAATTGACGAGCATAATAATTATGCAGTTGATTTTATTGAGGCGACGAAATGGATCAAACAGAACCTGCCGAAAGCAAAAGTGAGCGGTGGAGTGAGCAATATATCGTTCTCTTTTCGCGGAAATAATATTGTACGTGAGGCAATGCACTCTGCATTTTTATATCACGCCATTCGTGCCGGAATGGACATGGGGATTGTGAATGCAAGTCAGCTGGAGGTGTACGAGGAAATTGAGCCGGAACTGAAGGAACTGGTGGAAGATGTACTGCTGAACCGTCGCGACGATGCCACCGAATGCCTTCTGGATTATGCGGATAAAATTAAAGATCAGAATACCGGTAAAGTTGCGGCAAAGAAAGATGCGTGGAGAAGCGGTACCGTTGAAGAACGGATTCAGCACGCGTTGGTGAAGGGAATTGTAGATTATATTGAAGCCGATGTTGAGGAGGCACGTCAGCAGTACGATCGCCCAATTGAAGTTATTGAAGGTCCAATGATGGATGGCATGAATATAGTGGGCGACCTGTTTGGCGCCGGAAAAATGTTTTTGCCACAGGTAGTAAAAAGTGCCCGCGTGATGAAAAAAGGCGTGGCTATTTTAATTCCGTTTATTGAAGCGGAGAAGGAGAAAAATCAGAACACTGAACCGAAAGCCAAAATATTGCTGGCAACGGTAAAAGGTGACGTCCATGATATCGGGAAGAACATCGTGGCTGTGGTTCTTCGCTGTAATAATTACGACGTAGTTGATATCGGTGTGATGAATCCCGCCGAAAAAATTCTGGAAGCGGCCAAAGAACATAATGTTGATATTGTTGGACTCAGCGGGCTGATTACGCCTTCACTTGATGAAATGGTGAACGTGGCCAACGAAATGAAACGGGAAGCATTTAATATTCCCCTGATGATCGGTGGCGCCACCACATCACGCATGCACACAGCCGTAAAAATTGCGCCTTCCTACAACCATCCGGTAATTCACGTATTGGATGCATCGCGAAGCGTAACAGTGGTAAACAGACTGGTTTCCGACACTCTGAAAACCGGTTTTGTGGATGAGATTTCTGCCGAGTACGAAGGACTTCGCCAACAGTATAAAAGCAGAGGGCGCAAGAAAAAGTATCTGCCGCTGGAAAAAGCACAGGCAAACAAAACCGAAATTGACTGGAACCAAACTGCCATCCATAAGCCAAATAAACTGGGTCTGCACCGGTTTGATGATGTGAGTTTGAAAACCCTGCGAAATTATATTGACTGGACGCCATTCTTTATCGCCTGGGAAATGAAGGGACGATACCCGGATATCCTGGATGACCCCAAAGCCGGAGTTGAAGCCCGTAAATTGTTTGATGACGCAAATGAGCTGCTCGATAAAATGGTCGATGGCGAGCTTCTGAAACCAAAAGGAATTGCCGGGCTATTTCCCGCAAATGCCGTGGGCGATGACATAGAAATTTATACGGATGACTCAAGAACCACAGTTCTAAAAAAATTTCACACACTTCGTCAGCAGTCGAAAAAACGAACGGGACAGCCCAATAAGGCTCTGGCTGATTATCTGGCTCCAAAAGAATCCGGAATTGCGGATTATATGGGTGGTTTTGCCGTCACTGCCGGACGTGGCACACTCGAGCTTGTAAAAAAATTCGAAGACGATAATGATGATTATAACGCCATTCTCGTGAAAGCTCTCTCCGATCGTTTTGCCGAAGCCTTTGCCGAATGGCTGCACGAAAAAGTGCGAACCGAACTGTGGGGTTATTCGCAAAATGAGAACTTCGAAAATCACGAACTGATTCGTGAAGAGTACGATGGAATACGTCCGGCACCCGGCTATCCCGCACAGCCCGATCATACAGAAAAAGAGACCCTCTTCGACTTAATGGATGTCCCTGAAGCAACCGGAATCACCCTCACAGGGCACCTGGCGATGGACCCCGCATCATCCGTTAGCGGACTCTATTTCGCGCACCCTGAGGCTAAATATTTCAACCTTGGCAATATTAAACGCGACCAGGTCGAAGACTACGCCCGACGGAAAGGAATGGACATAAAAACCATAGAGATGTGGATGGGGCCGAATTTGGCCTACGAGAAGGATTAGAAAAAGTCCCCCTTCGAAGGGGGATGAGCAAACGCGTTCAGCGTTTGCACAGGGGGATGTTAGCAAGTGGTAGAGACTGGATTCATTATAGATTTATCTCAACGTTCATTTTCGAGAAGAGCCGTTTCTGTACTTACTTATTCCATCAAAACAACCACCCCCGGCCCCTCCTTAAAAAGGAGGGGAGAATAATGCCTGCCATAAAACTAACCTGTGACCGCTGTGAAAATCCGCTGTGCCGCCGTGGTTACACTATTCTGAATGACCTTCACTTTTTCTTTACTTCGTTTTCGTGTGCTAATCTAAAAGGAGTTCATAAATAGTGCCTGTCTCATAATAAACATCCCCCTCAATCCCCCTTTATTAAGGGGGAGTTTTCTATTTCCTCGGTTCATCGCTTTCTCTTCCAGCAATCCTCCAGGTGATCGTCTACCATTCCCACCGCCTGCATGTATGCGTAGCAGATGGTTGAGCCCACAAATTTGAACCCGTCTTTTTTAAG
>PWFZ01000412.1 GCA_003555185.1 Balneolaceae bacterium
GGAGAGCAATTCGAGCTCTTAATGAATTGGCAAACAATTCCCATTGCCCCATATTCCCATTAAAGATGAAGTCACCGTTTACTCCTTCTCCACCATCAATCTGGTCAACTGCCTGTTTCAGCTCATTGATCATATCCAGGTAGATAGACTCTTGAGAGTCATATGATGGGCTGAAATTTTCAGCACCCTGGAGGGCATCACTGTAAGGAAGATAGCCCCAGCGATCTGTCATCATATGATAGAAGTAAACTTTCAAAATTCTGGCGGCTGCAATTTGATTATCATTGCTTCCACCGGATAAAACATCACCACGAGTTGCCTCGTTTGTGTTCAGATCAATAATGGTCTGCAGGTTCATTAAAGGCCCTGTATACCAGCCATTGAAATTTGCATTCACATTAGCATATCGTGAATCATCATCGTATTGGGTTTCTGCCATATACTGTACCCAGAGGTTTCCGGCTACAGACCCAACAACGTTATCTACGAATCGTTGTGCGTCGGTCATCAATAGTTCAGTGCTTGCTTCAGATGGATTATTGGGATCAATGTTCATGCTCCCAAAATCATCACAACTAACCAGCACAGCCACCAACGTGACCATAATAGCTGCTTTCTTCATTTGTTGATTTAGTTCTTTAATAATTTTCATAATTATGTATGGTTTTAGAAGCTGAGATTGATATTAAAACCAATGGTTCTTGTTGGAGGCAATCCACCACCTTCCCAGAATGCAAATCCAGCTGCACTGTTTTGGATTACGGAAGGATCTAACCCATCAACACTTGAGTAGAGCAAGAAAGCGTTTTGAATATCCAACGCTACACTTGCACGTGAAATTGGCAGTCTTTCAATTATATTTTGGCCAAGGTTATAGGTAAGCTTAACTTCTCTCAGCTTAACATAGCTTGCATCATAAATCCATTCTTCTTTTATGAGAAACATGTATGGATAGTGAAGGTCGGCCTGGTAAAGATAACCAACGTCATTACCATCTTCATCTACACCATCGACAAGAACACCACCTGAAGCAGAGCCTGCGTTATTTACATTTACGAAGGTTACCTCATTTCCATCTGCATCTAAAACAGGATTTCTAAGTGGATTTCCTAAACTGTTATTTCCTACAGTTTCGATACCCAATCCTGAATATGCATTAAACATCTTGGTAAGTGAGTAGAACTGCCCGCCTTTCTGGAATTCAAAGGAGGTGCCCAATGAGAAGTTTCTAAAACTCACATCAGCTCTAAAACCACCCGTCCAGTCAGGGAGTATATTACCCAGATCTTTATTGTTTTCAATAGCGTATCGGCCGTTATCAAGCACAATTGGCTTGCCACTGGCTTCATCAATTGAGTATCCACCATAAGAACCGGTTGTTACAACATTCCCCCATTCTTTACCCTCTTCGGCAAAGAGTGCAACTCCAAAAAATGCACTTTCAAGCTGCCGGGTAGTAATCCCCTCAGCAAGTTCGTTTACTTTTGAAGTACTCGTTGCCCAGTTCAGGCCAAAATCTACGTTCCAATCTTGTGTTTGGTATACAGTGCTACCAAGCTGAACTTCCCAACCGTTCGTTGTAAACTTACCTGCATTTACGATAGTTGAGCTATAGCCACTTGCTCCGGGAACAGTCAATTGAAGAATTTCATCTTCGCGAACAGAATTGTAGTAGTTAACATCCGCTCTTAACAGTCCGTCAAAGAGTCGAAGATCAAGACCTACCTCGTAGTCCGTAGATACGGCTGGCACCAACTGATCATTATTCAACGTAGAAGGTACGTTTAATGATGGGTTACTTCCGTATGGAGTACCTACGTTAAATGTTTGAAAAACCTGGTATGGTCCAATGTCATTACCTACCTGTGCTATAGATGCCCTTAACTTACCGAAGGTGAGAATATTTTGGTTTGCAAAAACATCAAACTCCGTGAATACCAAACTGGACGACAATCCATAATAAAGATATGAATTATCATCACTAGGCAGCGTAGATGACCAGTCATTTCTTAATGATCCATCAATGTAAATCAGATCTTGATAACCAACGGTTGCTGTACCGTAGATACTGCGTACAGTTTGCTCTGATTTAAAGCTGCTAGTGCCCGGACGATCTATTGAAGCATCAATATTAAAGAAATTAGGTGTAGAAAGACCACCTGCTGTCTGCTGTATAACAGAGTTAAACCGCTCCTGACGTATATTACCCCCGGTGTATGTAGAGAGTGAAATATCACCAAAATCACGATCGTACCGCAGGCCCGCCTCGTAGTTTACTTCTTGACGACTGCGTTTTGCGATATAGTACCAATCTTCATTAAGTCCACCTGAACCGATTCTGTCTTCTGCCACAAAATCATATGTATCCAAATGAACTCTACCTATTACCTCTAAATTATCGTTGATGCCGTATGTGAGATTGTAATTACCATACACTCGGCTACGATCGTCATTAGATATGTTTTCGTTGACCGAAAAGAAAGGGCTATCCCAGTAAAGTGGGGTTAGGTTCGTATTTGACTGAATATTCCAGGATGTTGGCGTACCATCCGCTGTCCTGTATTGTCGCAACATATCCATATCAAGCTGTCGCTGAAACCATTGATTGAAAGATTGCATAGGATTTCCCTGTACCGGGGAATAACCTTGTGCAGGCCGCCCTTCACCTTGTGTATTCACATAGTTAAACGAAATACTTGAAGTAAATCGATCATCATGGCTCAACGCACCGTTAAAGTTTATTGCTGTCCGATCCAGAGTTGCATTAGGAAACACACCACTATTATTGGTGTTATTTACCCCAACCCGGTACGAGGAGTTTGTTGAACCACCTGAAATGGAAAGGTTATTAGAAACACGAACTCCGGTATTAAAGAAGTCACGCACGTTATTAGGTTGTGCCTCTAATGGAATCTCTGTTCCATAATCATTCTGCCCGTCGCCGGTAAAGTCGTGATTAAACCAAGACCACCATGGGCGGTACATCTGTCCTTCCATTCGTGGGCCCCAACTTTCATCAGCTGCATAGTTTAATCCATTATAAGTCTGCCCATCGGCGGGGTCAGTCCATTCCACAAAGTCTTGTACATATCCACCGGCATATTCATTCTGATAATCCGGAAGGGTACTTACACGCTCAAAATAAGTACTGTTTGAAAAATCAACCCGAATTGGTTGTTCAGCTCCCATCTCACCTCTTTTGGTAGTAATAATCACCACACCGTTAGAGGCACGGTTCCCGTAAAGTGCAGATGCTGCTGCACCTTTCAATACAGAAATCGACTCTACATTTTGGAGATTTAAATCTGACATAAGGTTACCCAGATCCCGTCCGCGGGCATTCGTAGCGTCAGTAATAGCAAAAGATGAGTTATCCATTGGAGTACCATCAACAACAAAAAGCGGCTGTCCATCAGAAAATCCACTTGCAC
>PWFZ01000035.1 GCA_003555185.1 Balneolaceae bacterium
GCAGGCTCTAATCCGTAAGACTTCCCTGCTTTCATTATTTCATCCCAAACTTTTAGCGCATCGCACTTTTCAGTGTCGATATACAGCTCAAAACCCTTTTCACCGGTATATCCCGTTGCCGAAATAATCACTCCGGATTCCCCCGCCACAGACCCTACTCCAAATGAGTAGAAACTAATTTTTGACAGATCTGTCTCGGTCAGTTCCTGCAAAATTTCAGGAGCTTTTGGGCCCTGAAGAGCGAGAAGAGCAATACTTTCTGATCGATTAACCAGCTCTGCATTCATGGTGTTATTTTCGCTGATCCAGTTCCAGTCTTTCTCAATATTTGATGCGTTCACCACCAGCATATACTCTTCTTCATCCAGCTTGTAGACCAGCAGATCATCCACTATTCCGCCATCCTCGTAACACATCGCCGTGTACTGCGCTTTTCCTACCGTCAGTTTTGATGCATCGTTGATGGTCACTTTTTGGATTAGGCTCAGCGCCTCAGGCCCGCTTACAAAAAACTCGCCCATATGGGATACATCAAACAGCCCCGCTTTTTCGCGAACTACAACGTGCTCCTGCTTAATTCCCGAGTATTGAACAGGCATTTCGAACCCGCCGAAGTCAATCAGTTTTGCGCCTAAATCTTTGTGCTTGTCGTAAAATACCGTGGTTTTTGACATCAGAAATTATTCTTCTTTTCGGTTTACTTTATCGATTGAAAATGCCGGAATACAGACTGATCAGTATACCGCTTTTTCATCAATTTTGTGACCATGATTGACCTTGATTTGTGAGATTACCTTGATTTACCATGATTGCAGGATTTACAGGATTACCTTGATTTAATGACATCTATGCAATGACTGGGGAACAATGAGATAAACCAAATCTTGGTAATCAAGCTAATTCTTCAATCACGGTCCAGTTTGTTATTGTGAAGCCTTTTGTATTGTAAACTTCGAGCTCCAAAATTTAAGAGTAAACCAATTTCCAAATCATACACTTCAAGATAATTCATTGCTTGAGCCAAATGAGTATCTCCTAACTCAATACGCGCTTTTATTTCGACTGATATTTTATCTTCCACCAAAAAATCGACTCTCCTGGTTCCAATTTGCAGACCTCTATAGTGCACCGGCATCACAAATTCCCGGGCGAACTTGATACTTTTCAGTTGAAATTCATATTCGAGTGCCCGTTGATAAATCACCTCCTGAAATCCATTCCCCAGCTCTGAATGAACCCTCATCGCACAACCGATGATATTATGAGTTAACTCTTTGTATTTCATTCTATAAAATCCTGATTTAGTCCTCAAATGATTTACTCACATTTTCTATAAATACCCCCGGAAATGCAAAAAGTCCAACGATCTAATTCAAATGGGACAAACAAAATCACGGTAATCCCACAAATCCTTTCATCATGGTAATCTTATCCATCCTTCAATCCAGTTAAAAAATTCCGTATTTTAAGGGCTCATAATAACTGCAGGACGAAACCAACCAAATGTCGATTCGAAAAGAGCAAATTACCACTGCGTTAACTCACGTGCTACACCCGGAATATCAAAAAGATTTAATTACTCTTGATCTGATTCAGGATCTGATTGTTCAGGATAAATATGTGGCGTTCACACTCGAGCTTCCCAAAGAGGATAACGAGCTGGCTGCCAAGCTGAAAAAGGAGTGTACCGAGGCGATCCATAAATTTGTGGATAAAGAAGCTGTTCTCGATATCACCATAGGAATTAACATTTCGAAAAAGCGCGAGCTTGATGGAGACGAACCTGCAGAGAAAAAACAGCCCCAGCAGCAAGAACAAATTTCATCAAATGTTAAAAATATTGTAGCTGTCGCATCCGGAAAGGGTGGCGTTGGGAAATCTACCGTAGCTGCAAACCTGGCCGTCTCACTCGCAAAAGAGGGGTACAATGTTGGCCTGATGGATACCGATATTTACGGGCCCAGCGTGCCGACCATGTTTGGCGTGAAAGAGCGCCCCAACATCACTACAGATAAAAAGCTTGTCCCCATTTTTAAGCACGGGGTCCACCTGGTTTCAATGGGATTCCTGGTTGATACGGATCAGGCGATGATCTGGCGCGGGCCGATGGTGACCAGCGCTGTAAAACAGTTTATGCAGGAGGTTCGCTGGCCCGAACTCGACTATCTCATTTTAGACCTTCCTCCCGGCACAGGCGATATTCAGCTTACCATTGTACAAACCGTACCACTGACCGGAGCCGTCATTGTATCCACGCCGCAAACGGTTGCCCTTGATGATGCCCGTAAAGGAGTGGCTATGTTTAATAAGGTAAATGTGCCGGTTTTGGGAATTATCGAAAACATGGCCTATTTCACACCACCCGATATGCCCGAGAAGAAGTATTATATTTTTGGAAAACACGGTGCGCGTAAGCTCGCTCAAAAACTGGAAGTTCCATTTTTAGGTGAGGTTGCCCTGCAGGAAAACATCCGGGATACAAGTGATCGCGGAACGCCGGTTGTAGAAGCCGAACCTGATTCACCGGCTGCAGAATCTTTTACTCAGATAGCAGAAAGAGTCAAAAATGCATTGTTTACCCGATACAATGATCAGGAGTCAACTGAAAAAATCGAGATTAATATTCGACCCTAATTCTGCTCTATGAATAATCCTGCTTTTAAACCTTACGACAGCTACATCAAACTCCCGGAAGAGGAGATGAAAGCAAAATCAGAGCAGTTTAAAAGTGATATGCAGAGGCGCCGAACAGTCCGGGATTTTTCTGATCGTCCGGTGCCAAGGGAAATTATCAAGAATGCCATTAAAGCTGCAGGAACAGCGCCAAATGGGGCAAATATGCAGCCGTGGCACTTTGCTGTAATTAGTGATCCCGGGATGAAAAAGAAGATCAGGATCGCCGCTGAGGAAGAGGAGCAGGAGTTTTACAACAACCGCGCACCGGAAGACTGGCTGGAGGCACTTCAGCCCTTTGGGACGAATGAGAAAAAGCCATTTCTGGAAACTGCACCCTACCTGATCGCCATCTTCTCCCAAAGCTATGGCATTACAGAATCCGGCGAAAAAGAGAAGCACTATTACGTGAAGGAATCCGTGGGGATTGCCACCGGAATATTAATTACCGCGCTTCACCTGTCAGGACTGGCAATGTTGACCCATACTCCCAGCCCAATGGGGTTTCTAAATGAACTTCTTGACCGGCCCAAAAACGAAAAGCCTTTTCTGCTGCTTGTTGCCGGTTATCCGGCCGATGATGTTGAAGTGCCTGATATCGAAAAGAAATCCCTGGATGAAATCTCCTCTTTTCATTGAAGGACGTCTAAACCTTAAGAGATAGCGCAAGAATTTTTCTTGTGCTCCACTTTTCAATGGAGAATTCAAAGTTGTGCATAGTTAGGAGATTGCGGATCGGAGTCCGCAATGAC
>PWFZ01000395.1 GCA_003555185.1 Balneolaceae bacterium
CCGGGAGAAAAACGGAATATGCCCCATCGAAAAGTCGGTTATGGATGTACAGGATCCGAAAACGGCTCTGATAAACATTCGACAGACCATCCAAGAGTTAATGGCAAAGAAGAAGTGAGGGTTTTTTATGAAATCATTATATATTAACGGTAGTAACGGAATTAGCGGAAACTCCTTAGTTGGCGCCTTCATCAGTCTCGGCTTGGATGTGGAATTTCTTCGAAGAGAAATTGCCAAACTTCTGGAACCGGATACTTTTCGCTTGATTACCCATCGTCGGGCGTCTTACGGAAAATCGCTGGTCTACTTCGATACAGAAACCTTATCCAAAGGGAAAAGCACGGATCGGATTTCCGCGCCGGAGGCCATGGAGCTTGTGCATCGGTCGAAGATGGACCCGGAGGTAAAAAACAGTACAGAAATGATTTTGAACAAACTCTTTGAGAGCAAGGCTAAAGCCCATGAAATAGCTATACAAGATGTTCGATTTATTTATGAAGGTATGAATGATACCCTGATTGACACCATTGGAGTATCCTTGGGAATGAAAGTTTTTAATATAGAGAAGGTGGTTATTAACAAAGTCAACACCGGTCAGGGAGAGATCAATATCGGTAACCATAAGATGCAAATTCCGGCACCGATGACAAAAATCCTTCTTGCAAATCACACCACCTATCATGACGAACGAATAGGAGAGCTGACCACACCCACGGGAGCATCGATCGTTGCAAGCTTTGCGGACACTACCCTAGAAGTATTACCAGAGGAATATCTATTTTCAGGATACGGACTTCCCACAGGAAAGAGGCATGATGATCAAGCGCTACAGATCGGAATTAATCACAGGATTGAAAAATAACCGCTTATGGACCCCATCATTGGATGCAGTCTGTAAGCGGTTGTTTTTGTATGCGTCTATCCTTGTGAGGTATGTCCCCTTGTCCGATAATCTAGTAAATTCCTCGATTGAATCCGTCTTTAATTGCGGATAAGACTTTGTTTGCCCGAAGGGTGGCGCCGGTGTAGACTATCAATAACTTTTTTGGGAATGACTTAGAGTGTAATAAGGTTGTAACATTAAATCAGTCAAATAAGAAAACAGACAACCGTTACTCGGGAATGTTCATGTTAGGGGAAATTGCCCTTAGTACCGGCTGGAATAATGCACTTCGGTCTATGAAAACAAACCCGAAAGTGGGAAATATTTTCCGTTTTATTCATAACAATGCTGATAAATATC
This sequence comes from Balneolaceae bacterium, assembly GCA_003555185.1. Taxonomy (GTDB): domain Bacteria; phylum Bacteroidota; class Rhodothermia; order Balneolales; family Balneolaceae; genus SW132. The sequence continues at coordinate 1,244 of PWFZ01000395.1, forward strand.
CGGTTCGAAAAACGGATCGCTTGCCAATATTATGTATAAGCCAAATAAACAGGGAGAAGAAAAAGATGGAACAGATGCTACAATATTCAGTTTGCATTTTGGGACGAACTGAAAGCCTACGTCAGTGGGTTTTTTAGAAGTGGCAACACCTATACTGCAAATGGTGCTGCTGAAATGATTAAAGAAATTGTAGGGATCCTAACGACCAATGAATTGGAGATATTTTTTCGAATGGACAGCGGTTACTTCGATGAAGAAATAATCAAAACAATCGAATCTTTTGGTTGTAAATACTTAATCAAAGCCAAAGCCTATAGAACCCTTGTATCTCAAGGAACTGCTTCATCTATTATATTCGTTAAAGGAGCAGAAGGCAGAGAAACTGCAGAACTGTTTACAAAGCCGAACAAGCGGGAGAAAAAAAGGCGATTTGTCGTATTTCGAATACTGAAACCAGAAAAAGAAAAAGCCCAGTTATGCCTATTGGAAAGTTCAGAGTATGAGTGTTTTTTCTTTGTGACCAATAAAGAACTAGCGTCGGAAAACGTAGTTATATGCTATGAAAAGCATAGCAATGCTGAAAATTATATCAAAGAAGCCAAATATGACATGGCAGTAGGTCCCTTCTGTTAAAATCATTTTGGGCAAATGAAGCCATATTTTAAATGATGATGCTATCTTTCAATTTACTCTTATTATTTAAGTTTGCTTACTTCGATGTTTCCGAACACAGACAGCAGATCAAAACATTTCGCTTAAAATACGTGTTTCTTGTTGCTAAGATTATAAAAACAGCATGGTATGTGATTATGAAGCTATCTGCAAAATATCCTTATCGGGAAGTGTATGAAAAATGTCTATGTTGAGTTTAGAAAACAAACACATGGATATTTCAGTTGTTGACTTCGTTTAAACACGTGGCTTATTAAGTGTTTTCAAAATTTAGAGATGTTGGAATAATCAAAAAATTCATTGAAAGAGGAGGTATTAAATGTTATAATATACAATATGTTACTTAAATTCTTCGTAAATCACTAAAGAACAAAGAATTTTAAAGTTGACGTGGAATTTAGGTTATAGTTAATATTAAATTTAATGGGAGGGATTTGTAATGAATGGCATGGATCCAAACAAAAAAAGTCAAGTGATTTCAGCAGCAGAAATGGCATGTGTATACAACGTCTCAAACTTAACTAACGACAGAATTGTAGCACTTACCGGTGGGCACGGCATGGTTAACATGTCGATTCATACCGTGGCAAATGTTATTACTGAAGAATTGCTAAAAGGTACCACTTTATCTATTGAATTTGCTGATGCCCGTAGATTACCAATTGATGACATTATGGAAAAAGCTATTAAAGTGGCAAAACAGTCGGGTGCAGATGGAGCTAATGCAGCTTTGTTAGTAGCCTGTATTATGTATTTAGCAGGATCTAAGGCGCAAGTTGGGATACCGGCCGGAAACAGAAAATTAGGAGCTACTGCACGAATGCTGGCAGGCGTTGACCGATGTGGTGTTGCTTCAGTTCCTACAGCGAAAATGAATAATAAAATTTCTGGATTTCCAGCAGTTATGGCAATTAACCAGGCGATGATGGATGGCAAACTGACTTCGATTGATGGTAGAAATGTACCAATGTTTGTAGCCGGAGGCCCATTATACGGCCATAGTGCTCTTGGCGAAGATTTTGTGTGGCCGGAGATGGCTGAAAATGGCGCACGTATAGGCACACAAGCAATGCTCGATGCTATGGCAGGTGCTGCAATGCACCCTCATCCATTTACGGCAGCTGTTTTAGGAGCCGCTGCAATTCTTGAAATAATCCATCCGGATGCAGAGGTGCCGGAAGAAGCAGGAGCCTATGGGCAGACAAGCTCGGCTTATTTGGTCGGCAATACTGCAGCAAAAACCGCCGGACTTCCGGAAAAACTCCATGTTAGAGTTACAGGAGAAGAGTTTGAAACTGCAAAACTAATCGGTGATGTTGGTTTGATTATCAAAGATATAGGAGGGCCAACGGTAATTGGAATGATGGCCTTTGAAGAAATATTTGCTGTTTTTAGTGAAATGATTTCAGGGTTTTCCACAACTCCGGTCAATGCCCCTCTAGGACATATTGGCGGGTACGCTGTTATAGGAATGAAAACATTGATTGCCAATAATGGTGATTTCGAAAA
>PWFZ01000128.1 GCA_003555185.1 Balneolaceae bacterium
ACGAGTGCAGCGGATCTTCCGGCGCAGTATGATGCTTCTCAGTTTAATGTATTTCATACCTGGATGGAGTATGTGAATCGGCTTGTGGGAGTGCTGATTGGATTTCTGATTACGCTCACTTTTATATTTTCGTTCAAATATCGGAAAACGGATAAAGTGATTACGATAGCTTCAGGAATTGCTTTCGTGTTGGTTCTTTTTCAGGGGTGGCTTGGTGGACAGGTTGTACAGTCAGGCCTTAGCGCAGGGATGATAACCATTCATATGGTAGTGGCAATGATCATCGTTAATACCCTGCTTTTTGCGGCATTCCGGGCTATGAACGACAAACTGTCTCTGTCTTTAAGCGATTCAGTGAAAAATAAATTACTCTGGGTTTCCGGGGCAGTATTGGTGGTTACGCTAATACAATTGGTTTTGGGGACACAGGTAAGAGAAATGGTAGATGTTGCAAAAAATGTACTTGAACTGCCACGAAGTCAGTGGTTAGATGTAGACAGCTGGCTATATTCAATTCATCGAAGTTTCTCCTGGGTGATAATAGCTTTAGGCATCGCATTGGTATATTACAATAGAAAACTTGCAGCACCCTCTAAGCTCGTTAAACTTGGTTATGCAATTGTAGCTCTAATAATACTTCAAATGTTTTTGGGACTCGGAATGGAGTGGTTTGATATTCCGGGAATATTACAGTTATTACACTTAGTAAGTGTTGCAGTGCTTATTTGCCTGGAATTTTTATATATGCTGATGGTGGGTTTCTCTCAAACTAAAACAAAAGGCTGATGGTCATAACTTTTTTAAAAGTTTGCTTAGAAATACTTTCACCTCATTTAGATCTTTTTGAACATCTAAAGGTAATTGTTGCTGATCTTCTGCAGGATTTTCAGGAGCATTCTCTTCAATAATCTTTTTAGCCCCGGCGGTACTGTATTTTTTCTTTTGAATAAGTTCTTTAAGACGAAGAATGAATGTTAAATCTTCTTCTCTGTAGGTTCTGTTTCCGGCTTTATTTTTCCGGGGAGTCAGATCTTTAAATATAGTTTCCCAATACCGGAGTACATGTGGTTCAATGGACGTAATTTCACTTACTTCCCCAATTGAGTAATACAATTTCTTCATAACGCTGAAATCTATTATTTTCAGTTCTAAATCATTGACGGAATCTAAAAGATTCTAAAGAATATACAAGCCATTGACCAAACAAAATATACATAAACTTACTCAATCGTTTCAGGACCAAATGGGAATAAGTGTGGTAGTTCCACTTTTTAATGAAGAAGAATCGTTGCAGGAACTGACGTCACGTATTGGTGAAGCACTTGAACCGGAGTCGTTCGAAATTATCTTTGTGGACGATGGTTCTGACGACAAGTCATGGGAAAGAATTGAGTCACTCTCGGATGAATATCCTTTTGTTAAAGGTATTAAATTGAGAATGAATTACGGGAAGAGTTCTGCACTTCAGGCAGGATTCGATTCTGCAAGTGGAACGTATATTGTAACCATGGACGCTGATCTACAGGATGATCCCTTCGAGATTCCGGAAATGATAGAGTCTTTAAAGTCAGGCAGCGATCTTGTAAGCGGGTGGAAGAAAGTTCGTCACGACCCCATTACAAAACGAATACCATCACGATTTTTTAATGCAGTAACCCGATGGAGTACCGGAATTCAGTTACACGATTTTAATTGTGGATTGAAAGCTTATCGTCGCGAAGTGATAGAGAACATCGATCTTTATGGGGAATTGCATCGATATGTCCCACTTTTAGCTAAATGGCAGGGGTTTGGAAATATTAAGGAGAAGGAAGTAAAACACCACCCCAGGAAGCATGGAAAAACCAAGTTTGGTATTTCCCGTTTTATGAACGGATTTTTAGATCTCCTTACGCTATTATTCGTTAATAGATACAGAAACCAACCCATGCACTTTTTTGGTACGGCAGGGGTAATATTTACGGTAATTGGTTTTATTATAAACGCATACATTGCAACATTAAAGATACTTTGGAATGAGCCAATAGCTAATCGGCCACTATTCTTTCTGGGAATACTTCTCGTGGTAATCGGTGTTCAGTTTTTCTCAATTGGATTTCTGGGAGAGCTGATAAACAGAAGCCGGGAAAGAAAATTTAAACCAAATATTGAAATCAAAAGAGGTTTATGAGTACGATTGAATATGATCCTGTGAAAGATAAATTTTCGGGGATCATAAAAAACTCTAAAGTACTTCGAAGGCTTTTCTATTTCTTATTAGATCTTTTTTTTCTGAGAAGTTGGCATATTCGCAAACTATTGCGTGAAATTGGAAGGGAATTAGATGAAAAAGGAGAGTGGTCAATATTAGATGCAGGTAGTGGTTTTGGGCAATATGATCGATTCGTTCTGAAAAGCTTTGAGAACGTGAATGTACATTCAATAGATGTTAAAAAAGATTATTTAAACGATTGTCGACATTATTTTAGTAAAGAAGTAAAGGAAGGAAAGATCAGGTTTGAGCATGCAGATTTGTTAGAGTTTGACAGTGCTAAGAAGTACGATTTAATTATCTGTATAGATGTGCTTGAGCATATCGAAGAGGATAGGAGGGTAATTCAAAATTTATCAAATCAATTACGGAGTGGGGGGTATTTCCTGATGCACTCGCCTTCACATTATTCAGCAGAAGATGGAGATGAAGAAGATACCTTTGTTGGCGAACATGCCAGAGCCGGATATTCTAAGACTGATATTGCAGAGAAACTATTGGCCACGGGTTTAACACCGCAAAAAGTACATTATACCTACGGCTATTGGGGACATAAAGCATGGGTGCTTAGCGTCAAATTTCCCATGTTATGGTTTAATAGCATTGGGTTGATGGCTATACTCCCTTTACTTGTGTACTATCCCTTAGTGATGCCATTTTGCCTGTTGATGAATGTAGCAGACCTTTATACAAAGAATAATAAAGGTAATGGAATATATGCGTTGGCTAATAAAGCTGATGAAAATTTGATATAAAGAAATTCTGATGATTGAAATTAACTATGTAACCTTAATAGGTTTGGCTGCAGCAAGCCTGACAACAATTGCATTTCTACCACAGGTTATCAAGACCTGGAAATCACAATCTGCTAAAGATCTCTCTTTTGGTACATTCTCAATATTTTCTTCAGGGGTAATATTATGGCTTGTATATGGGATTCTAATTGGAGATTTACCCATCATATTGGCCAATGCAATAACCTTATTATTGGCTGGCACTCTCGTCTATTTTAAACTTACGTTTAAAGATTGAGAGTGGAGTAGAAGGAGAGAATTAAAAAAACCTGGTAGATAAGAAATGAATCTTACTGCCCTGATAGATTAACTAAGATGTTGTACCGCGTACGGGATTTGAACCCGTGTTACCGCCGTGAAAGGGCGGCGTCCTAAACC
>PWFZ01000331.1 GCA_003555185.1 Balneolaceae bacterium
ATGCGCTGATTTTCGCGGATTGACCTTTAAGTCATCCCGGACTTGATCCGGGATCTCACAGTTTTGCCCTACCTGTAAACCCTGCTAAAGTTCAGCCCACCTTACACGTTAAGAGATTTCGCCCCGAAAACGAGTTCGGGACTGGAAAATCACCAGCTCGCGTTCATAAGATGAGCGTGTCGGGGCACGGGGATGGCTAAATGAAATTTGAAATGACTCAAAAACCATACCAGGGGCACAAGTGGATACTTGCGCCAGCTATTGAATTGTATTTGAAAAAGCTTAAAGGTCATAACCGGGGCACAAGCGGGACGCTTGCGCCATCCGTTGGTAATTGGATGAAAGTAATTTAACAGTCATCCCGGACTTGATCCGGGATCTCCCAGCCTTGCAGAACTTACAAGCCACGCTAACATTCAGCCCACGTTACACGGGCACAAGTGGATACTTGCGCCAGCCATGAAACTACAATTTCACTTTTTCAAGTGACTTGAGAAGATCGTGTGAGGTAAGGTCGTACTGAATGGGAGTCAGTGAGGCGTATCCCTCTTCGAGTGCATCAATATCACTGCCACCATTTTTTTCCAATAGTTGAAACTTTCCAGTCATCCAGTAATAGTCGCGATTATGTGGATCAATTCTTCCTTCAAACTCCTCAACGTAGCGACTTTTTGCTTGTTTAGCCCATTTAATACCCTTCAACTTTCCTGAAGGAGCATTCAGGTTGAGGGTCACACCTTTTTTAATACCGTTTTCCAGAACATATTTAATCACCTTTCGGGCAGCATCCTGGCAACCGGTTAAATCTGCATCTTCATCAAAATCAGTACAAGAAACGGCAATGGATGGGTACCCAAGAATTGTACCTTCGGTAGCGGCACTTACTGTACCGGAGTATAGAATATTGATTCCTGCATTACTTCCGTGATTGATACCACTTACAACCAGGTCCGGTTTACGATCCATTAACTTATCGTGAGCAAGCTTTATGCAATCGGCAGGCGTTCCGTTTACAGCCTGACCATTAAATCTGTTATCGAGCTTAAAGGGTCTTGCACGCAATGGAGTGGATACAGTTATAGCATGTCCTACTGCACTTTGCTGGCGATCCGGTGCAATTACTTCAACATCTCCAAATTCACTGGCGACTTCTGTGAGTGCTTTTATTCCGTTCGAAAAGATTCCATCATCATTACAAACAAGAATCAGCGGCTTATTATTCGAATTGTCAGACATCAAACTTCTTTAATTATAGCGTTCATTTTCATTCGGAAAGTCACCCTTTTTCACATCATCAATATAATTGGATACAGCATCGGTCATGCTTTTATCCAGATCGGCATATCGACGTAAAAACCGGGGTGAAAAATCTTTGTTTAGGCCTAACATATCGTGAGTAACCAAAACTTGTCCGTCGCAGTCCGCTCCGGCACCAATTCCAATCGTTGGAATAGAAACAGACTCCGTAACTTTTTTTGCCAAAGCTGCAGGAATTTTCTCCAATACAATTGAAAACACACCAGCTTCTTCAAGTTGACGGGCGTCTTCTAAAAGTTCTTCAGCCTCTTGTTCTTCCTTTGCACGAACTTTATAAGTTCCAAATTTATATATGCTTTGGGGGGTCAGACCTAAGTGACCCATTACAGGAATACCAGCATCTACAATTTTCCTAACTGTTCCGGCTATCGTTCTACCACCCTCTAGTTTAACAGCATGAGCTCCGGCTTCCTTCATCATTCTACCCGAGCTGATTAACGCTTCTTTTGCTGTCACCTGGTAACTCATAAATGGTAAATCAGCAATCACTAAAGCTCGTTTAACACCGCGTACTACGCATGATGTGTGATAGATCATGTGCTCGAGTGTCATCGGAACAGTGGTTTCGTAACCGGCCATTACATTGCTCGCAGAATCACCAACGAGAATTACATCAATCCCGGCACGATCTACAATTCCTGCCATGGTAAAATCATATGCGGTAAGCATACTGATGCGCTCACCCTTTCTCTTCATTTCAACGACGGTCTGTGTAGTTACTTTTTCGGGTGTTTGAGTTTTTCCTTGTGTACTCATGATTGGTCTTTAGGGACAATTGCAGCGGAGGCTTCCAATTCACAAACTACTTTTCCATCAACAGTGGCTTTGCCGCTCATGGTAATAAAATTTCGCTTTTGATTAGAAAGGTTTACTTCAATTCTAAGCTGATCACCGGGAACAACTGATTTTCTGAATTTCGCTTTATTTATTCCCGTAAATACCATCATTGTATTTTCAGGATCAGCGGATTCACTTTTCATCATCATAATACATCCGGCCTGTGCCATCGCTTCAACCTGTAAAACGCCGGGCATAATAGGAGCACCGGGAAAATGGCCATTAAAAAACTCTTCGTTTGCCGATACATTTTTTATTGCAACGATATGGCCTTCATCTAACTCCAGCACTCTGTCAACCAGTAAAAAAGGATAGCGATGAGGTATTAATTGTTTTATTTCTTCAATTTTCATTGTGACGTTTTGTTATTTGATCTGTATTGATTGAAGTTGTAAAATTTCGCTTAGTAGCTAAATGTACGCAGTGATTTTCCACGCATGTTATTCAGCGCCAATATACTAATTATCTGCTACCGTACCCACATAAACGAATGCAATACCACCTGTGAGGCTAATAGCACGTTTTTCGCTGTAAACACCGGCTTCTTCCATTAATTCAAGAAATGCATCACCCGCCGGGAAAGCTGCGCTTGTTTCCGGCAGATATGTATAGGCCTCTCTGTTTCCGCTGATCCATCCCCCTATTGTGGGCATCACATGCTTACTATAAAATTGATAGGGATATTTTACGATTCCCTGTGGCTGTCCAAATTCGAGAATTACTACTCTTCCCCCCGGCTTTACCACACGTGCCATCTCTTTCAGGCAAACCAACGGATCATCCACATTCCGTATTCCAAAGGCGATACTTACGATATCAAAAGAGTTATCCTCGTATGGAAGATCCATGGCGTCTGCCACTTCAAATTCAACGACAAGTTCTTTTTTGTCGGCTTTATCGGGTGCATGTTCAATCATCTCTTTACAGAAATCAGTACCGACTACATGTCCTTCATGTCCTACTGTTTTTTTAAACTCCAGCGCCAAATCACCGGTTCCGGTAGCGCAATCCAGCACTTTATCACTGGGCTTTGCACCACTTTCGAGCACCGTTTTTTTTCGCCATGCATTATGCACACCGAACGATAAAATTCCATTAACCCGATCATAATCATCGGCAATATCGGCAAACATATTTCTTACTTTATCACTCATATCATTCTTTTAAAATTGTGTGCAAATGTGATTGAGAAAACCTGTCATAAGTCTCTATCATTCCTTCAGATGACTCACTTTGTTCAAATAAACAGGCTCAAATGTTCCTTTAGAATAGAGAAGTTGATTGATTCCGCCATTTTTATGCTGAACCTGATCCATATTTTTCAGCCCAAACCCCATCCACTCTGATAACAATATACGGATCAATCGGCCATGTAAAATAAATACAATGGTTTGATTTTCAGAATAATTCAGCAGCTTATTTACAGCGTCATTGGCCCGTTTAAAAACGTTTTCCGGTGATTCCCCTCCGGGCAGCGATTTTGTTACATCTCCGCTTTTCCATGTTTGATGAAACTGATCAAGGTCATTTTTCACTTCCGAAATATGTCGCCCTTCATAGTCCCCGAAATTCATTTCATCGAGCTCGGAATTCGCCGTAGCATCAAGTTTCTTTTTTAGTGCGAGTGGCTGAACCGTCTCTATTGATCGCTTTAAACTGCTTGTCACCAGCTGGTCAACCGGGTATTGCGAAAGATAGTTTGCAACATCTTTTGCCTGTGCCCTGCCAATTTCATTCAGGGATGCATCAATCCCCCGCCCCTGAAGCAAATTACGTTTGTTATAATCTGTTTCGCCGTGCCGGACAATAAATAACTTCTTACTCATTTCTTCTTTTTCTTGTTAAATTCAATAACTGCATCCTGCACATGCTTTTCGAGCTTTTTGATTTCCTCAGGAGCAATATCCTCATAAATAGAATATCTGATCAACAACATTTTCAGAACCCTGTCATTTAACGGAAGCTTCCCCCCTTCCTTGTTGCGATCAATTTTGTCCCACAATCTTCGTAACAGTCCAATTTTGAATAGGAAGAAATAGAGTACTCCGAACGCGAGTGCTAAATACATACCGCTTATCCCCATATAACTGAGTGCGATTCCGGCTGTTAAAAGCTGTATAAAGTCGTGATTAATAAAACCTATTACAGGTGTAAACGTGATATTTACCACAGCACTTTTATTAAAATACCATCCGGCATGAAAAAGAAATGTTACAATAATGGCAATCCACGGTTGCACAGTAAAAGCCAACACAAAATAGAGGAGCATTGATATTGAGTCGGCACTATCAATCCAGGTGACGGCTTTTTTTATTAAATCCTCGAAAGTGAGTTTATCCAGGATACCGGGTACGTATTCCTCTACACTTTTACGGGTTGCGAAAAACCAATGCCCTGCAGACGTAATGGTTGAAATGGGCGATTCCAGTATGTTGAATTTATTAGATTTTGAAAACATGCTTAAAGATAGGTCGATTCAATGAAAAATGGAATTGATCTCTAGGCAATGGCTACTGTCACAATTCCGGCCTTTAAATCATCTTCTTTTAGCAGAACATCGGTCAGCTCAAAAGTAGTGGCCCCCGTAGTGAAAACATCATCTACGATAATTGGAAAACTATTGGCAAGCAATTGCTCATCGGTGATAGTAAATGCTTTATTTAGATTATTTGTGCGCTGAAAACTATCGAGCCCGGTTTGAGTCTTGGTTTTCTTTATTCTCTGTACGATACCTTCATCAATCAAATCCCAGCCGGTGAATTCGGCTAATCCAACACCAATCGATCTTGCCTGATTATAACCCCTCTTTCTCTTTTTTGATGGGTGCAACGGAACAGGCACAATAACCGGGTAGCAACCTGACTCTAAAATTAACTCATTATATTCCGATTGAATAAGTTTCTCTCCAACAATTCGTCCCATTTGTACACCCACTTCCTTTAGGAAATCATACTTCAGCTTATGTAGCAGTAGCTGCAGATACCCGCCTTTATCAAATCGCCACATGGCGTATTGAAATGATATTTTGTCCGGCAAAATGATTAAATCATTATCGTCGGCAGGTTCAAACCGCTTTATTTTACACATCATGCATAAACACTCCCTTTCTGCGTTGATACTGTTACCGCAACATACACAAACGTTTGGGAAAGAAATTTCAGTAATCGATTTAACCAACTTTTTTATCATAACTGTACTTTCTTATATGAACACGTTTTACGATACTCCTTACATTTTTTTACTCGCTCACAAACTATTCAACTCTAAAAGGTTTAAATTGGAAACACTATCTTTTAGAATGACTTATATTTAATTAGCTTTCGTCCTTAATTCTCTCAACAAAATTTAGCTTACATGCCATCTATTGGAAAAGATCTAGCAGCCATTCGCAGCCATCTGGGTTATAGTATTGAAGATATTCAGCAAGCAACCAAAATCCCGCTTACTACTCTCAAATCAATTGAAGATGGTTCTATTTTTGAACAAACCGATGAGATTAAAGCCTATGTGAGGAGTTTTGTGCGCAGTTACGGTAGAGCCATAAAACTGAATGATGAATTGTTGGTGGAGGCGCTGGATCAGGAGGAAATCGGAAGTTATAACCATCTTTTGCTTGGAAATTTCCCGCAACTTCAGCCAAAACAAACCAAAAAGGATAAACCCAGTCCCGAAGAGTCGAAGCAGGACAAAGAGGAGAAATCTGATTCAGGTAAAAGCCCTGAGAAAAAAGAACCAAAGCACACAGAATCTCCATCAGAGGAAAGTAAACCACCCAAACCTGCAGCAAAGGAATCTGCCCCAAAACCGTCTGAAACAAATAGCAGTGAGTTAAAAGATCCTCCCGGTATCAGAAATGTGGATTGGGCTGATATGGGAAAACGATTTACTTCAGAGAAAAAGAAAGCTCCGGTTTGGCTTACCGCTACCGTAGTTATTACAATTATACTTTTTGGCTCAATATATTTAATGGTTTCAAACGGACTTTTCTCATCTGATGAACTTGAACAGGCGGAATCCATACAGGAAACTCCTTCTCAGTTTGATGGCGAAACAGGGAGTGACTTAAGTTTGAACCTAACCGATGAGCCGCAAGAAAGTGAGGCGGTCGCTGCTGAACTTGATGAAATCCTTTATCTGACCCTTTATGCTGCCACAGGCAGACTTGACCCTGTACGTGTTTACAGTGATGAAAAACCACGAATTGATCCCTATTGGATGAATCAGGGACAGGCATTTAATTTTGAATTCCGGGATACCATTCGTGTTCGGGGTCAGTACTCCCGAATGTTACTTTTCCTAAATGGCCATCTAATTGAAGACCCCCGGCAGGAGTATTTTAACTCATCAGAAAATGCCATCGAATTTACACGCGATATTTTCGAAAATGACCCGAAATGGGCCACACCCCGAGATCTTGAGCTCCCTGAAAATGTCACCCCACCGGATTCATTAATAGACAGACCCAGTTTTTAAGAATATTTTTACATGGACAGTAAAGCAGCCAAAAAACGTGTAGAAGAGTTACGTAATCTTCTTAACCGGGCAAATCGTGCGTATTACGACGAAGCAAAACCATTTATCAGTGACAAAGAGTTTGATGAAGCACTATCAGAATTAAATATATTAGAACAGGAGTATAATCTTGTTGACCCGGCATCTCCAACACAGCGAGTGGGCGAAAGCTTAACGGAGGCATTTCCAACCGTAGAGCATCCGGTTCCGTTAATGAGTCTTGATAATACCTACAACCCTGATGAGCTCAGAGAATTTGATCGCCGAGTAAAAGATCGCCTTGGAGATTCACCCTATCACTACGCTGTAGAACTTAAGTTTGATGGGGCTTCCATTCGTCTACGGTATGAGAACCGTAAATTGAAACTGGCAGCCACTCGTGGTGACGGTGAGCGTGGTGATGAAATAACATCAAACATAAAAACGCTTTCCGATATTCCCCTTTCCATATCTGATGATGCTCCCGATACGCTTGAGATTCGTGGCGAAGCCTACATGGAAAAAGAGGCCTTTGTTCGTTTGAATGAATACAGAGAAAAAATTGGCCTGCAACCGTTCGCTAACCCAAGAAACTCCACGGCCGGATCACTGAAAATGCAGGATCCGCGGGAAGTAGCCCGTCGCCCCATACGAATGTTTGCATTTGATCTGCTGCTTGATGATACCGACGATAATCGAACCCACTCGGATAAAATCAATATGTTAAATCAATGGGGCTTCCCCGTTTGTGATCATTTTGAAGTTTGTAACGGTATCGACGAAGTGCTCTCAATTATCGAAAAATGGGATAATCTTCGTCATACTCTCCCCTACGATACCGATGGTGTTGTGGTTAAAGTAAATGAAGAGCGATATAGAGACATCTTAGGGTCAACCTCAAAAGCACCACGATGGGCTATTGCCTATAAATTTGCGGCAGAACAGTCTCCTACGGTCTTAGAATCCATTACGCTGCAGGTTGGGCGTTTGGGTAGCATCACTCCTGTTGCCGAATTGATGCCCGTTCAGTTAGCCGGTACGACAGTAAAACGTGCAACGCTACATAACGAAGATGAAATACTTCGCAAAGATATTCGCGTTGGAGATACAGTGATGATCGAAAAAGCCGGGGAAATTATACCCCAGGTAATCAGCGTGGTTAACCCGGATCGGGAAGGTCGGTCAAGACCGTTTTCCATGCCCGAAAACTGTCCGGCGTGTGGGGAGAAACTGGTTAAGTTTGAAGATGAAGTGAAATGGCGATGTGTTAATACAGAGTGCCCCCCGCAGGTGCGGGAAAGAATAAGCCATTTTTCATCAAGGGATGCCATGGATATCGAAGGCCTGGGAACTGCAGTAGTGGATCAACTGGTAAACGAACATTTAATTAAGACCTACGCTGATCTCTATTCGCTAAAAAAAGAAGATCTGCTGCCGCTTGAAAGAATGGCCGAAAAAAGTGCGGAAAATCTAATTGAAGCAATATCAAACAGTAAAGATCAGGCATTTCACAGAGTACTTTACGCACTGGGAATTCGTTTTGTGGGAAAGACAGTAGCTAAGGACCTTGCAACGCATTTTGAATCGCTTGAGGCTATTGAAAATGCAACGATTGAGGATATGGTAAAAGTTGACTCAATAGGTCCGAAAATTGCAGAATCGGTGTATACCTTTTTTAGCAATGAAAAAAATCGTACGATGATTCATGACCTTCAGACGGCGGGACTTCAGTTCAATGCTGAAGAAAGTGAGCAGAAATCAGACTTATTTGCTGATAAAACATTTGTTCTCACGGGCTCGCTACCATCGCTGACCAGAAAAGAGGCTACTGAAATTATTGAAAATAATGGAGGTACAACCACATCGTCGGTTAGTAAGAACACGGACTTTTTGCTTGCAGGCGAATCTGCTGGCAGTAAACTCGATAAGGCCAAAAAGCTGGGAATAGAGATTATTTCAGAAGAAAACCTGTTTGAGATGTTAAGGGGATAATCGTTTATATTCTCGTAAAGAAATACGGCACAGATTTAGATTTCGTTAAATAATTTTGGAATCGACTATATTAGTCGGTTACTTTTTAAAATGCCGGACAATCGGCACACCAACTTGACCAATATTCATGAGTTTACTTGATAAATTAGGCTTAGGGCAAAAAAAGAAAGAAGGTGTTCCCATAATCGGTGAACAGAAAAAGAAAGAGGAGCAAGAAGCCCAGTTAAAGAAGAATAGTATATACCGGGCTTTAACCTTTATTTCATTTCTTTTAATTATCATTCTATTCCTTCCGGAAAATACCTATCAACCGGTTGCCAGCTATTCTGTAGGAGAACCATGGAGAGCCGATGACCTTACTGCCCCATTTACGTTTTCCCTTAATAAAACGGATGCTGAGCTAGAAGAAGAACGTGAAGCAATTCGTGAACAAACACCCCTTATTTTCCATCTCGACCAAGAAGCTATTGAAACGGTTGAATCTGATTTAGAATCTTTCAACCTTCAATTACAGCCCGTTTTGGATAGCTACCTGCAGTGGCAGAATGCAAAGCGAGCAGAAGAAAGTTCTGCAAGGAATGACAGCATTCGTTTTAAGCAGGAAATGGGTTATGTGGACTTTTATTTGGACGATGATGCCTGGGATACCATTTTGGAAAATCACAAGAGCATTTACTTAAATGGTGATCCCATAAGCCGATCTTTAGTAAGCGACATCCGTAATCAGGTAGAAGTTACTGTTAACCGACTATTTAGTAATGGTGTAATTGATCTGCCAAAGGATGATATCACTCCAAATGAAATTACCATACGAAATCTGGAGGAACGTACAGAAAGAACGGTAAGCATAACCACTGTCAGAGACAGAAACGAAGCATTTGAATTTGCAGAAACGCATTTCAGAAACACGTTTGATGATGAAATTGCACACGCAGCTCACGAGCTTCTCAAACAGGTTTTAGTTCCTAACTGGACCTATAGTGAAGAAGATTCAGAAGCATACCTGGAGGAAAGGCTCAGTGATTTATCGCGTACTAAAGGAGCTATCACTCAGGATGAAGTAATTATACGCCGCGGTGATATTGTTACCGAAGAGCAGGATAATATATTGCGCAGTCTCGCACAAGCGCGAGCAACTACAGCTTCAGAAGTGGAGCGTTGGCTACGATTCAGTGGTGATGTAATTATCATCTCCTTAGCGGCATTTGTATTTTTTATGTACATACGCCTCTACCGACGTCCTATTTACGATAATCCGGCAATGTTTCTGTTAGTCTTTCTTACACTTCTGCTTGTTTGCGTCGCAAGTGCATTTATTTATCCGTTTGAAAACGTAAATAATTATATCGTACCCGTTGCCATAGCTCCGATTATACTCACTATCATTTTCGATTCCCGGGTTGGGCTTTTATCGATCTTTACGCTGGCTATTATCACTGCCCTAATAAATGATAACAGTTTCGAGTTCATGGTTGCTACCATTGTGGCTTGTAGTTTAGGTATATTTTCAGTGCGGGATATCAAAAAGCGTTCTCAGTTTTTCTTTACTACCCCTGTTGTAGTATTTGCAAGCTATTTGGCAATTGTGGGAGGCTTTGCTTTAGCGCGGTATTCAGGCTTTGCTAATTTCACAGATGATATGTTTTATCTGGCTATTAACTCTGTATTCATACTCTTTACGTATCCCCTGATCCTGCTATTTGAAAAATCATTTAACATTACCACCGACTTTACCTTGCTGGAAATGAGTGATACGAATCATCCGCTGTTAAAAGAGTTGATGAATAAAGCACCGGGTACATTTCATCACAGTTTGCAGGTAGCAAATTTATCGGAGTCTGCCGCATCTGCCATCGGTGCAAATCCGCTTTTGTGCAGAGTTGGAGCTATGTATCACGATATCGGAAAAATGGTGAAGCCAAACTACTTTATCGAGAATCAAAGCGATGGAAATGAGCACGATAAGCTGAAAGCCAAGATGAGTGCGTTAATTATAAAAGCTCACGTCAGTGATGGCGTTAAAAAGGCTAAAAAATATAATTTACCAGAAGTCATCATTTCTTTTATCAGAACACATCACGGAACATCCCTTATTCGGTTTTTCTACGATAAAGCTCAAACGGCTTCTGATAAAGAGATTGAAATACCTGAAGATGATTTTCGGTATGATGGCCCTATTCCTTTCACCAAGGAGCAGGGAATTTTATTGCTGGCTGATGGTGTAGAAGCTGCGTCAAGGTCTATGAAAGATCCTACATACAACAAGCTGGAGAATCTCATTAACCGCATGGTTGATGATCATATCAGCGATGGTCAGCTCAGTAACTGCCCTCTTACCTTCCGTCACATTCAAATCATTAAGGAATCATTCCTCACTATATTAGTGGGAGTGTATCACAGCAGAGTTGAATATCCTGAAGAAAAAAAGAAGAAAAAGAAATCCGGTACACACAAAAAGGAGAAAAGTACCGATGATGGGCAGCAAAAAAATAATGGCATACCAACTGAAGCTGAGGTACAGGAAGACGATAAAAAGAAAGACTGATGTCTGTATTTAGCTCTCAGTTGAAACGCTATTTACAATTTGTAAAAGTGGAAAAAGGGCTGGCTAAAAATTCATCTTCTTCTTACGAAAATGACCTGCAACGCTATCTTCTTTTCCTACAGAATGAAATGAAAATTTCTGACTTAGGTGGCGTAACCCTTCAGCATATCGAGAAATTCCTGGAGGAACTCACCGACCTGGGATTAACCACCAGTACTATCGCCCGAAATATCTCCAGTATTCGCAGTTTCCATGAATTTGCTGTTGTTGAAAATTTAGCCCAGGCCAATCCCGCAGAGCTGGTAGAGCTTCCCAAAAAAGCGCAAAAACTTCCGGAAGTTTTGGAAGCGTATGAGGTTGAAAAAATTATTGATCAGGCCGATCGAACTGATAACGCGGGAATTCGCGACGCAGCTATTTTGGAAACGCTATATGCAACCGGAATGCGCGTCAGTGAACTTACGGATCTCGAAATGGATCGTCTGTTTTTTGAAATCGGATTTATCCGGGTAATTGGCAAAGGAAACAAGGAACGCCTCGTTCCTGTCGGAGAAGCAGCACAGAGCTCTATTGAGCACTATATTGAGCTTGTAAGAGAGGAGTTTATCAGTAGAAAAAACAGAGGAAAGGCTAAAAATAAACTATTTCTGAATCAGCGTGGCGGTCCATTGAGCCGAATGAGCGTTTGGAACATTGTGAACAAGTATGCCCAGAAAGCCAAAATCGAAAAAAACGTATATCCACACATTTTTCGTCACTCATTTGCCACTCACCTGCTCGAAGGCGGTGCTGATTTACGAGCCGTTCAGGAGATGATGGGACACACCTCCATTTCAACGACAGAAATTTATACTCACGTCGATCGCTCACTCTTGCATCAAATCCATAAAGAATTCCACCCCAGGGCGTAATTCTTGTTTCGTAGCTCCGCTGCGAAATAAAGACCCTGCAGCTCTGCTGCCATCGGTAGGCTGAAGTACCCCATTTCAAGAACGTGAGACTGTCCAACTCTACCAGGATCTCCGCGCTGCTCCGTGCTCTGGCAGGTTGTTAACACCCGGCTCGAGGGCGCCACGCTTCAAGGAACCTCGAAATGCCGGGGCACGCTTGAAGGAGGCTTTAACACCTCGGACAGGGACGTCCGGGTTACGTAACCTCACAGATTAATTCGTAGCTCTGCTGCCAATGATGACGATACTCAACCACACGGGATAAATCGCCTCATACCGTAGCAAAAGAAAGATCTTCCGCAAGCTGGCGGAGAGATGATAAAGCCGGATGTTACCGGCATTACCTGAGGGGTGTCCCGCAAACCACTTAAATTAATTGGGTATTTTTTAGCCTTAACAACACCCCTCACATAATCATCTAAACGATGATTATTATCTCCCCTCAAGGGGAGACTGCCACCTCGGACGGGGACGTCCGGGCTACGTAACCTCACAGCTTAATTCGCAGCTCCCGCTGCGAAATAACTGACCTGCAGCTCTGCTGCCAATGATGACGATACTCAGCTACACGAATAAGTTCATCTCGTTCCGCAAGCGGAGCTACAGAACGAGATTTGGGTAATTCTACAATGTCCCACGGAGTTCCTGCTCGCGTTCAATGGCCTCAAACAGTGCCTTAAAATTACCTTTTCCAAAGGAAGTGGCTCCTTTCCGCTGAATGATTTCGAAAAACATGGTCGGACGTGGCTGAATCGGTTTGGTGAAAATCTGAAGCAGATATCCTTCATCATCCCTGTCAACCAAAATTCCCAGTTCACGTAATGTGGCTGTTTTCTCTTCAATTTCACCAACACGGTCTTCGAGCTCGTAATAATAAGTATCCGGAATATTCAGGAATTCAATTCCGCGAGAGCGTAGTTCGGCAATGGTTTTTATAATGTTATCTGTCGCTACAGCAACATGCTGAACCCCGGATCCCTGGTAGAATTCAAGATATTCATCCACCTGAGATTTTTTTATTCCTGCGGCGGGTTCATTAATCGGAAATTTGATGCGTCCATTTCCGTTACTCATCACCTTGCTCATCAGCGCCGTGTATTTGGTAGAAATATCCTTGTCATCAAAAGAGAGAATTTGTTTAAAGCCAAGTACATCCTGGTAAAATTTCACCCATTCATTCATTTGTCCAAGCTCCACATTTCCCACCATGTGATCAATGTATTTCAGGCCAATAGGTTTTGACTCTACTCCTGAATCCCATTTTCTGTAACCGGGTAAAAATGTTCCGTTATAATCTTTACGCTCCACAAAAATGTGAACCGTATCACCGTAAATATGGATACCGGACCGAACCCCTTTTCCATGATCATCCTTCTCCTCTCGCGGCTCCATGTACGATTTTGCGCCCCGGTTAACCGCTTCATTATAAGCCTGTGTGGCATCATCAACCCAAAGTGCAATTACCTTAACGCCATCGCCGTGCTTGTCGATATGCTCACCGATCTCAGTCCCGCTTTTTAATGGTGAGGTAAGAACCACACGAACTTTATCCTGAATCACTACGTACGACTCACGATCCTTCAAACCCGTTTCCAACCCTGCATATGCATGCGCTTCAAACCCAAATGCGGTTTGATAATAATAAGCTGCCTGCTTCGAGTTACTCACATACAGTTCAATATAATCGGTTCCCATAATGGGCATAAAATCTTCTGCATCTTTCGTCTTTTTTTCTTCTGTGATGGTATCCATAGCTCTGTTTTTTTTTATGATTAAAAATTGTGGTTTAGTTTGAGTTTTATACACTCAAACTCACTCCCATCATTGGGAGACTTTATTTCCCATTTGTATAAAAATCTTCATCGAATCGGGGTTTTTCATAGCATCCCGATTCATTACTCTACCCATATCCATTCCCATTAAGGCTTTTTTGACCGGAACTTCCATTTTCTTCCCACTGAGGGTATATGGAATATCCTCTACTTGAATCACCTTATCGGGCACATGTCGCGGAGAGCAGTTCGTTTTCAGTTCGTGTTTAATGACAGGAATCATGTCATCCAGATTATCCTCTTCTAAAATCACAAACAGTGGCATAAAATCATCTCCGTCCTCTTGTTCAAGATTAACGATCAGGCTGTCTTTTATCACCTCTATTTTGCTTAGCACGGCATATATTTCAGCCGTCCCTATGCGAATTCCTTTTCGGTTCAGAGTAGCGTCCGACCGTCCCTGAATTATCAGGCTTCCATTTTCAAATAGTTTTATCCAGTCACCGTGACGCCATTTCCCTTTAAACGTTTGAAAATAACTGGATAAATACTTTTCATAATTTTCATCACCCCAAAAATAGATCGGCATTGAAGGCAACGGTTTGGTAATCACCATTTCTCCCAATGAACCGGTAATACTCTTTCCATTCTCATCATACGCCTGAAGATCACAGCCGAGAGTTCGTTGTTGAATGAGTCCACGCCTCACAGGATCATAGGGGCAACCGCCTACAAATGCCGTACACATATCCGTACCGCCGCTCATGCTGCAAAGCCACACATCATCCGAAACAGAGCTGTATACCCAATCAAATGCTTCCGGTGGCAGTGGTGCTCCGGTGGACCCGATCGATCGAAGCTGTGACAAATTAAACTCTTCTTTAGGCTTTAACCCTTTCTTCATACAAGCGGTCAGAAAAGGAGCACTCGTACCAAAGTGGTGAATGGGCAACTCCTCTGACAATTTCCAAAGCGCATTCAGGTCAGGGAATCCCGCAC
>PWFZ01000123.1 GCA_003555185.1 Balneolaceae bacterium
AGGATTCAGAAATGGTGCTGAAAGGAGTTGGGATGAATCCAAGCCGGAAGGCTGCGTTACTAATTTTAAAAGAGATGGGAGCCCTTATTGAAATCTCTAATGAAAAAATGGAGGGGAAAGAACCCGTTGCGGACCTGACCATCACTTCATCGGAATTATCTTCCATTGATTTGGATCCAAAATTGATACCAAACTGCATTGATGAGCTGCCTATTTTGATGGTGGCAATGAGCTTTGCAAAAGGAACATCAACCATAACCGGTGCAGAAGAATTGCGCCACAAAGAGACTGACCGGCTCTCTGCGATGTTCGATATTCTTACTGCAGCCGGTGTAAATGCAGAGCTGGAAAGCGATGGAATGATAATCCATGGAGATCCGGAATTTATCCCTGAAGGAGCAGAATATACAACCTACCACGACCATCGCATGGCGATGGCATCCGCAATACTGGCATCGGTCTCTTTAGACAACTCCACCGTTAAAGATGCCGAGTGCACCGCAATTTCCTATCCTGATTTTTGGTCAGATTTAACAGAGCTGTCTGTATAGTTTACGTCAATCTGACAACGCACTTCTTTCTGTAATTGAACTATGTCAATACGTCAGTTGAATGGATGTTTTTTCAACTTGGCATTGTGGTTGCTCATTGTATAATAAAACAAAGAAACTATGAGCAATTTTACAGTAGACATAGAAAGACAGCTTACATCTCTGGGTAAAGAGATTCAGCAATTTGTGGAAAAACTTGTGCCGGTTGAACAAACCGAGCGGGATTTTACACCATCTTGTGATGTCGTAGAAGGAGATAAGCTGTTTAAGATTCTGATGGATTTACCCGGAATGCAAAAAAAGAATTTGAATATTTCTCTCCAGGATCGGGTACTGACCGTTGAAGGCGAACGTGAACTCTTTCTTGAAGATGATGAACGTTTAAAGAGGGGAGAGCGAAAGCAAGGGGCTTTTATACGCTCATTTGCAATCCCAAAATTTGCCGATGTAAATACCATTGAAGCATCCTTTAAAAATGGAGTGCTGAAAATAGAAATTGCGAAAATAGGTGATGGAGATGGTGACTCAAGCAGCATTCCCATCAAATAGCTAAGAACATTTAATAATAAATAAGAAACAGACAATATTATGGGTAAGATTATAGGAATTGATTTAGGAACAACGAACTCTTGCGTTTCCGTCATGGAAGGTAATGAGCCGGTTGTAATTCAGAATGCAGAGGGTGGACGAACAACTCCATCTGTTGTTGCATTTTCGAAAGATGGTGAGCGTCTTGTAGGTGCTCCCGCCAAACGTCAGGCAATTACCAACCCTGAAAAAACCGTATCGTCCATCAAGAGGTTTATGGGACGTATGCACGGAGAAGTTGACGAAGAGAGCAGTCAGGCTTCTTATAAAGTTGTAAAAGGAGATGATGGAACTGCCCGTGTATTAATCGACGATCGCAAGTACGCACCGCAGGAAATCTCTGCAATGATTCTGCAAAAAATGAAGCAGACAGCAGAAGAGTATCTGGGTGAAAAAGTAACTGACGCCGTTGTAACCGTTCCGGCATATTTTAATGATGCCCAGCGTAAAGCAACTCAGGAAGCCGGAAAAATTGCCGGACTGGATATCAAACGAATTATTAACGAGCCGACCGCCGCTTCTTTGGCTTACGGATTGGATAAAAAAGAAACCGATCAAACCATTGTTGTTTATGATTTAGGTGGTGGTACATTTGATGTGTCTATCCTCGAGCTTGGAGACGGTGTTTTTGAAGTGAAATCAACCAGTGGTGATACTCACCTGGGTGGTGATGACTTTGATCAACGCCTGATTAAGCATCTGGCTGAAGAGTTCAATAAAGATGAAGGAATTGACCTCCGAAAAGATCCAATGGCAATGCAGCGACTAAAAGATGCTGCTGAAAAAGCAAAAATTGAGCTGTCAAGTTCACAAAAAACAAACGTGAACCTGCCGTTTATTACCGCAACCGATGCAGGACCAAAGCATTTGAACATCGACATCACACGTGCCAAATTTGAGCAGCTTGTTGATGACCTTGTGAAACGAACCATTACTCCTTGCGAGAAAGCACTGAAAGATGCCGGACTTAAAAAAGGAGAAGTGGATCAGGTTATTCTTGTAGGTGGTTCTACACGTATTCCTAAAATTCAGGAAGTGGTAAAAGAGTTCTTTGGAAAAGATCCTAGTAAAGGTGTAAATCCTGATGAAGTGGTTGCCGTAGGTGCCGCAATTCAGGGTGGTGTACTTTCAGGTGATGTGGACGATGTAGTCCTTCTGGACGTAACTCCGCTAACACTGGGTATTGAAACACTGGGTGGCGTAATGACGAAGTTGATTGAAGCAAATACAACCATTCCAACCAGTAAAACAGAAACGTTCTCAACCGCCGCAGATAACCAAAGTAGCGTAGAGATTCATATTCTGCAGGGTGAGCGCGCCAAAGCAAATGACAACCGAACACTGGGACGATTCCACCTCGACGGAATTCCACCGGCACCACGTGGAGTACCACAGGTTGAAGTGAAATTCGACATCGACTCCAACGGTGTGCTAAATGTGAGTGCTAAAGATAAAGGCACCGGCAAAGAGCAGAGCATTCGAATTGAGTCTTCTTCCGGATTGAGCGAGGAAGAGATCGAAAAAATGAAAAACTCTGCCGAAGAGCATGCTGATGAGGACAAGAAAATTCGTGAGCGAATTGAAACGCTAAACAAAGCGGATTCACTTCTGTTCTCTACCAAGAAGCAGATCGAAGAGCACAAAGACAAAATCTCTGAAGGGAATAAGACAAAAATCGACGAAGCCCTCGCTAAACTTGAAACTCTGCACAAAGAGGAAAAAGTGGACGAGATTGATGCCGCAATTGAAGAGCTGAATCAGGCTTGGGCTGCTGCGTCACAGGAGATCTATCAGGCAGCAGAAGCCGAGCAACAAGCCGGCGGACCGGAAGCACAAGCGAGTGGCGAAGCAGCCGACGCAGAAGCTGAAGGCGACGATGCCGTAGATGCTGACTTCGAAGTAGTAGACGACGAAGACGATAAGAAGTAGTCGTGAATCTTGAGATGTGAGTCTTGAGAATTTTACGGCACAATCTTACATAGATATTTAAAGCCTTCCGGGAGACCGGGAGGCTTTTTTTATGGGCTGAACAAAAAATTGTTATAGCCTGAACATTCTCAATAAATGATGTTTATCTTTGATCTATGAATATACTAGGAATTGAATCATCCTGCGATGATACCGCGGCTGCCGTTTATGCAGATGGAAAAATGCGGTCGAATGTGATTGCCTCTCAGGCGATCCATGAAACGTTTGGGGGCGTAGTGCCGGAGTTGGCGTCGCGAGCTCACAACAAGACAATTTGGGGCTCTGTGGAGCAAGCGCTGCATCAGGCTGACC
>PWFZ01000133.1 GCA_003555185.1 Balneolaceae bacterium
ATCTGGATTCTATTTTTGATATTATTCTTAATCTCTTGTTTTTTCTTTCTATTTGGTTTGTGACGGACTACTCGCTTTGGTTAACACTCCTCGCATTTGTCTGCCTCCAGCTTCAGGGAACACTTTATAATTACTACTATGTGATTTTAAGGCATAATACCGAACATGGAGACAGAACAAGTAAAATTTTTGAGACAGAAACACCAAAAGCCTACTCAAGGGAAAATCAAAAAACGGTCAATTTTCTGTTCATAATTTACAGACTCTGCTATTCCTTATACGATAAAATTATTTATTGGGTAGATGAGGATGCCCGAAAAGCAAAACCATTTCCTAAATGGTTTATGACACTCATCTCTTTTTACGGATTGGGATTTCAGCTACTCATTATTTCCTTTATGCTCGTTTTTGGGCTGGTAGAATATATCATCCCATTTTTTATCGCTTATTCTATGTTCATTATTGTTTTTATATTCATCAGACGTGTGTTCCTGTCCGAAAATATGTGATAGTCTACAGTAAAATACTTCAGAATTCTCTTCAAAAGAGTCACCCCATATTTTATATTAGAACCTTCTAATATAAAATTGTACATTTTTAGAAAGTTAATCTTTCGGGTGCTCTTATGTCTAATACCAACGACTCTGGTCCATCTCATACCGGTTGGACACCATACACAATAGATCATTTGCTCGTAAAACACGGTTTAAGTGAGGGCAAAACACTACTTCTTCTAACGATTTGGATTGGATTGATTGCAGCGAGTATCATTTCAGTTTTGTATATGATGCCCGATAGTTGGGTCTCCGGAAATCTGGACAGAAGTGCTATTTACAGTTATTTCATGCTTTATCCGCCGTTGATTATCGGAACATTGCTTTTGTTTTGGTTAGGCTTTGAATGGGGGTTTATCCCCATTTTTCTGGCAACATTTGTAATCGCCTTTGCTGCAGAAATGCCTTTTTATTGGGCTATTCTTTTTGGACTGGCTTTTGTGCTGGGCCTTGGGATTTATTCACTTTCATACTACTGTATTCCAATAGACAAATCACTCCGAAGCTTAAAAAGTATCGCCTTTTTTGTGGTAGTTTCATGTATTGCTGCAATAGCAAGCTCACTCGGATCATTTATCTGGAGTTTTGCAAACGACATGTCCGTTTCTCAATCAATGAATCTTTGGAGGGGCTGGTGGACCGGAGTTCTGCTTCAATCAATTTTTATTGTTGGGCCTATTCTGTTCCTGTTAACGCCCACTGTAGAGAAAGCTAAGAAGAAATGGTTTCATCCCCCTGAACAAAACAATGTAACTCTTGAATGGATTTATGGGGCAATATTATCTGTAGCAGTTGTACTCGGTCTGTTTATAGTTGGTGCAAACTACCTGGGAATTCAAATTGTTAACGACCTTGTCTCTGATCTATCTCATATTTCCTCCATTCAAATTCTTCAGGCTACAGAGTCATTTCAAATCATAACATGGATATCAATTGGGTTGGTTCTTTCACTTGGTTTAGGTGGTGTCTATTTAGTCGGTTCATGGAATAAAAATCTTTTAGAAGAAGTGGAAATAAAAACTGCAAAGTTAAAAAGCAGTGAAATTAAGCTTAAAAATTCCCTGACTGAAAAAGATCTGCTGCTTGATAATATTCACAGCCGGATGAGAAGTAATCTGAATATTATTTTAGCCCTTCTTGAAGTACAGGTAAAGAATGGTGTCACCAAAAATATGGATGATCTGTTGAGAGAATCGCATTCCAGACTCGAATCACTGGCATTGGTACACGAAACAATGCATCAGTCAAAATCTGTGGAGTTGCTAAATATGAAACTGTATGCTGTAAAATTAAGCAACAGATTACATAAAGCCCATAAATACAAAAAGCAGGAAATTGATGTCTCTATTATTGCTGATTCTGTATTTATAGATCTGGATCGCGCCATGCCGTTTGCTATGATATTAAATGAACTTATAGTAAATGCGTATACCCATGCTTTTGAAGAGATGATGAAAGGTATTATTCAGATTTCTATTACAAAAAATGAAGAGTTTTATACAATCAAAGTCAGGGATAACGGAAAGGGATTACCTGAGAATCTCGACCAATATGAAAAACAACATTTGGGACTCAGATTGGTAAAAATCCTTGTTAAAAAGATGAATGGCGATTTCCAAGTTACCGACACGAAAAAAAGTACTTTTACATTCACTATTCCAGTCAAGGCACCGTTGTGTGGTAATAATGAAACATCAAATATTGAAAAACATAAAGATGAAAATGCCCTTGTATAGAACCGATTAAAATTATTTACTGAGACTTAAAGTGGGAAATCTAAACTGTCGGCTTCCCAAAAATCTCCTTCCTTACTATTGAAACTTTAAGTCAACAGATTAAAAAAAGAGAGAAAATAATTTTATTCCAATTATAAATCTTCCGCAGAATAATGTTAGATTTGAATAAATGCTTTCTTAGGAATATTTTTATTTCATTATAAACTAAAATAAATCAAGATTATTATGAGAATTCTAGTCCCAACCGACTTTTCTGAATTAAGTATTAAAGCGTTGAAAGTTGCTAATAGTTATGCAAAATTGTTCAACGGAAAAGTATATCCATTCCACTCACATGTTCCCATTACAGAGCTTGATGAGCCCTATGCTCTGGGTATGAGCAGCCAGGTCTATCAGGATTATGAAGAGATAGAATCATCCATAAAGGAAAAACTGGATTCCATAGGAAAAGAACATATCGATCCCGAATATTTTGGAAAAACACTCATAGGTACCGGGAATCCTGCACAAAGTATTATAGTTGAATCTGAAGATTTTGATGTCATTATAATGAGTACCCATGGCCGAACAGGCTTTACAAGATTTTTGCTTGGTTCTGTTGCTGAGAAAGTTTTACGTTTGTCAGAAATTCCGGTTATGGTTGTGGAAAATGAATCTAAAATTGATTCTTTTAATAATATTCTCGTTACAACCGATTTTTCCGATAATGCCAATGCAGCATATCCGCAGGCCCTGAAAATTGCACAGAAAACAGGCGGTTCCATTACACTTCTTCACGTTCTGAGTTTTGAACAATTTGACGAGGAGGAAGCAGATATTTCTTTGAAAAATATTCGGGAACAACGGCTACATCTTATTGAAAAAGAGTATTTTCATGAACTGGATGATAAAGTAAAAAGTAAAGTGATCGTATCTGATGATTCTCCGCACGAGGCTATCATCAAGTATGTGCACAGCAATCCTTTCAATTTAATCGTGATGTCTACAGTTGGACGTACAGGGCTTAAGTACCTAATGCTTGGCAGTACTACTGCAAATGTAGTCCGCTACGTTAAAACGGCCGTGCTAAGCGTTAGACCTGAGAAAAAAACTACTGAAGACGAAAACGAATAGTTCCCATTACC
>PWFZ01000158.1 GCA_003555185.1 Balneolaceae bacterium
ACAGTAGAATTGGCGGATCACATGCTTTCCATGCTCGAAATGGCGCTTGATGATAATAGCTTCATAGGGGAGTGGTACTTCGACCTTGAAGTGGGGGATGTTACATTTATATCTGAAGACGCCGATTTAGAAGAGGATAAAGAGGTGCAGCGTTTAATTGAAGAGGATTGGGAGGGCGAACGGTTCATATATATAGAGCCGGCAACAAGTTCGGAAAACTGGCAGCAGATGGAAGATTTTATTTTGGAACAGGACGATTTGGATGATTCTGTTCAATCGTCGCTGTTGAGTGCCATACAGGGACGTGGTGCTTTTCGAAGGTTTAATTACGCGATTGATGATGCAGGTATTCGGGATCACTGGTACGCCTATAAAAACAGAGAGGAGCGAAAAAGAGCTCTTCAGTGGTTGAAAAATCATGAGTTGATCACCGATGAAGGTGTGGCTAAAGGCATGAAAATGTTAGAAGATAATCAGGCACGCCGGAAACGAATTAAAGAGGGGCAGCGCGGGATGACCAAAGGGGCACAGGTGGTTTGTTCTAACAAGTGTGGCCATGCGGATAAAATAACGCCGGGAGTAGCGTATGATATTTTAGATGAAAGACCGGATGATCTGCTTATAAGTATAGAAGATGACCGCGGAAAAACGGTGTGGCTACCCAAAAGCCATTTTGATCTGGTTTGATCTTTTTACCTATAAATCAAAATCTTTGCACGAACAAAACTTCTCCGGGAACGGGCACCGATCAGGTTCATAGTCGCAAAATTCAAAACAGGTCATGCCATCTCCGGTATAAACTGTTTTATCCTCCCATTTTTTGCGGAGCAGCCGGTACTTTATTCCAACAGGCAAGCCTTTCGGGAAATCGGCAAAGAAACAATAAGCGTTAAAAAGACGCTTCATTTCATCATACAAAAAGGAGGTCTGGGCTTCAGTAAGTTTTTCAACCGGAGGGAAGTTTTCTGATGGAATTCTTGTGATGGTTGAAATCCTTTTGGCTTTGCCGTGAATATACCGCTCGGCATAAGCAAATGGCTTTAACTCTTCCGGAAGGCTCTCCTCATCAAACTCTGACATTACATTCGGGTCGGGCAGATTTTGGGCAGATTCACGCATCTGTTCGGTTAATTGTACAAGGTAGGTATCTATTGTTGATTCGCTCATCGTTATAAGGGTTTTTTCTTTAACTTTTATTCCATAAAACGTCTCTTACTCAACCCTCCAAGGGTTTCGAACCCTTGGAGGGTTGGGTTTGATTTTTTCACACTGACAAATTCCAATACCTCATTTTCTTCCTTAACTCTCACCATCAAATGAAGATGGTTTGGCATCAAACAATAAGCGAATGTTTCGGCTACAGGCTCAATGTATAAAGAGTACTTTTCCAGGAAATAGAAATAGTTTTCATCATTTAGAAAAAGGTTTTCGATGCCGTTAGCGTGTGTCCAGATGTGATACATCCTGCCGGGTCCGAAATAAATTAGTTTTTGAGCCAATGTGGTTGGGTTTTGGTAATGTATAGATGGTGCTACTTTATAGTAAGAACCCCAAAAACCGAATTCCTTACACAATTTGACAAATAAAACTGTGACACACTGTTTAGAAGGCAGTGTGTTGATTAGTGTTGGGATGGGCGAATGATTATTGTTTCAATCCTTATTGTCGTGAATTAGTGTCGAGAGGACTCTCGGTGAACTACAGATTTATTGAATAACACGTACAATGGTTTGAGTGTATCGTTAGATCCGCTTAGTTGACAGGGAGAGTTAAATGTTAAATTTCTGCTGGTATCTTCTTGTATCCCAAATACTGAGTACAGTAAAATATTGCTTTGTTGATGTGTAATAGATCCTGTAATATTTTACTACTACAAACCGAATATTTCTTTTCTGATCAAATACAATTCCGGCATCAGGCGTTTTCGAAAACAGTGAAATGGTAGAGGAAAACAGCCCTTCAAGCTTGATGGGATAGTCAACTGAACCGGTTTTTTCATACCAATATTCAAGAATAGCTGTGCGATCAGCTATAGCCTTTGACGCCTAGTTTATTTTTCTTTGAGCCATTTATTAAAGAGTTTATTTGCATCATGCTGCGTTACAAATTCGCCTGTTTTGTACTGTCTGTATCCTTCATGTACGGCTGCAATTTCATCTTTGGAAAACTCTTCTGATACAGAAACGTTAATCATAGAACTGATCCATCTGTCGATCTCCTTCAACAGATCAGGATCATCAATTAGGTTTATTTTATTAATAAGCTCTTGTTTAATATTCATGGGTGCTATTGATTTTGTTTGCTTTTATCATAGTTATCAAAATTGGTAATCGTATTGAGTTCTGCAATGTTAATTCTCATTCTATTCCAGTATCAGTTGGTTAACATCTCCAATCTCACACTTTATAAGGAATCTGAAATACCTGAATTTTACAGAGTTTGAATAGCGGCCTACTTCTTAGGAAGCAATTGTTCTATCTGTGAAGGTAGGTGTTGGCGACCGATCGGTTAACAGCTGATCGCTTTCTTTTGATTTCAAGTCGTGCCTTTGAAAGGTACACTCGCTTTCCAGGCGAGCCCATTCCGTTCAATATGAGATGTATTATGCATTAGTGGGATACAAATTGTCCGGGTATACTCCCTTAGCTAGGGAGTGCCTGCGATGATGAAAATTCGATTGTGGATAAATCAGTGCAAGTATCTGTAAAACTCCCTGCCTGGCAATAGATTTATAAAGAGTAAACGGCCCCTGTTTTATCTATACCACGGCCACAATTTGTGGGAGTTGGTACGGACTTGGTATAGGCTTGGTACGGAGAATGTACGGTGTTGAATAAGGGCTGTTATTTTTGTGCGGATAGGGTGGTGCAGTAGTCGTTTGTAGATGTGGATAGCTCGTAATAAACCATCCAAGGGTTTGGAACCCTTGGTGGGTTGGGGTATAACATCGGCGAGACCTGACAGGTTTTTAAAAACCTGTCAGGTCTTTGGTTCCTTGGAGGTTTCTTCTTCTCGAACTACCCTTCAATCATTTCGTCCATCTCTTCAAGGATTTCTCCGTAGCGAACCCACTGACCATTTTCGAGGGCTTCACGAAGATCACGCCATAAGGATCGGAATTGCTGCATGTCTTCAGAGTCCATTTGTGGCATTCCTTCAGCCGGAACACCCAACTGCTGGGTGGCGGTCTGTACCACACCGGGAGCAACGAATCCGGCGTCATCACCAAAGAGCTCAAAAATGGCCTGTTCTATGGTTGGCTGCATGGCAATGTTATCACC
Source organism: Balneolaceae bacterium (assembly GCA_003555185.1). Lineage (GTDB taxonomy): Bacteria > Bacteroidota > Rhodothermia > Balneolales > Balneolaceae > SW132. The sequence goes on from PWFZ01000158.1 coordinate 3,282, forward strand.
GATGGCAACAATTACCCGCTGCAGTTGGGGGATATCTACTCCATCAGCTAGCAGGAAAACAGGTTCTACATAAAGGAAAGAGTTTTCGATGGGGATTACCATAAGGTTTCCACGAATTAC
>PWFZ01000283.1 GCA_003555185.1 Balneolaceae bacterium
AGATCTACAAATTCACCCGGTCCCCTCCCTCTTTCTCCAAAACTGGTTATAAATTCTCCTTCCTTTGTAAATTTCTTAATTTTATTTAATCGTTGATCCGATACATAAATGTTTTCCTCATCATCTACCATAACGGCATTAGGAAACGCAAATAGGATCTCATTATTAGTTATTTGTGCATCATCTCCAATTCTTACGATTTCATTTAGGGAGTAATTAATGTCTTGTGCAATTAAAACCGCTGTCGATAAGCTTAAGAATAATAGTAAAGTAAATATTTTCATCACACTATAATTATGTTCAGGCTGATGGCACCTGACGAATTTGATCAAAATTTTGATCGGGTTAACTACGTACAACACAGTTTTTACTGCCCTTTACCAATCAATAGTAATTCTACGAACAGTTGGTACATCCTCTACCGGTTCGATAACATAGAAGCTTCCTTCATCATCCATCCAATTCACTATTGAATGAGCGGGTCGTGTACTTTTTCCAAGGGAGAGTATTTTGGAGTGATGATCCACATCACCATTCGCGTTGATGATTTGAGCATTCAGTTCCAGCATATTTCCGTCCTCAAGAAGATCGTCTCCTCCCCTCCATTCTCCGAAAAACTGAACAATTTTGCCATTATCCAAGTGGAAAATACCGGCATCAAAACTATTGAGTCGCCCCACATGTGGATCCTCTCCACCATACATGACTCCCACTACCCCTGGTATATTCTGCTTGTCCATATATTGATCTACCGAATTAAAAATTTCATAAACTTCCCCATAAGGTTCTGTCGCAGAAATTTCGCTGGCAGCCTCCCAACCTTTGTTTTGATTGTACTCCATCACAAACAGTGAACCCGAATAGATACCTGGTGAATATATAATCTCACCGGTTTCCTCAGAAAGTGAAAAGCTTCCGGGATGAAACATCATTTGAACCCATGGAAACATCTCATCCATACCTGTTTTATGGAATTCCAAAAATGAATCCGCCGTGCCTTCAATTTCACCTTGGTGAACATGGAAAAGTTTTCGATCGAAAACGGGCGATTCAGATGGAGCCGCTCCGTTTAAATGAAGGCCAATTATCTGATCCTCATAGTAAGCCAGGTCTACAGGATAATACTGGCTCCCCTGTGTTGATACGTCTATTGGAAGAACGTCCACTTCATCACCATCCGTTGAAAGTATAGTTAACTGAAGACTACCCCGATCTAAAACAATGAGGTTATTATTAGGAGTGATCTCCATAAAATTGATGTCCTGAAACTCACCCGGCCCTCTTCCTCTTCCGCCAATAGTTTTTTTATACTCTCCATTTTTAGAAAAGACTTTTATATCCATACTGGCTCTGTCTGCAATAAAGATTGTCCCCTTACTGTCTGTCCGAATCGCAACAGGTGCTCCCAATTGATACTCATCCGGCTGATCTGGACTGCCAATTACCAGATCATTTGAAATGTTTATATCTCCGGAGTCACTGTTAATTGTACTTTCTTCTGTAAATATTAGACCTGCGATTGCAAATATTGTGATGAATATTAATTTTTGCATTTCCTAATCTCTAAGTAAGTTATCAGTAATGTAATGGCTGTTTTAAGCTTTTTTAGATGTCATTGATTTGGAATAAGATATAATAATCACCTAAATTATCGACTTGTAAGTAATAGATTCTAATAACTTTACACGTTCACTTCATTGAGAGTAGATTAATATCATAGTTTGGACGAAATTCATGTTCTGTACTTCTTATTTTTTTACATTTACATTGGTTTAGGATTACGACTGAAATAATAACCGAATTTACCCTCCATGGCTTCCAACTCTTTCAACATCAACGACCCTTACCTTTTTGAATCTGAACTTTCCGAAGATGATCGCATGATCATGGAAACAGCTCGAGAATATGCCCAAACCAAGCTTGAGCCTCGTGCACTAAAGGGGAATCAGGATGAGGTATTTGATATGGATATCGCCAAAGAGATGGGTGATTTAGGCCTGCTGGGTGCGACCATTGCCCCTGAATATGGCGGCGTTGGAGCCAGTAACACAGCTTACGGTTTAGTTGCGCGCGAAGTGGAGCGGGTTGATTCAGGGTACAGGTCGTTTATGTCCGTTCAGTCTTCTCTTGTGATGTACCCCATTTCAGTATTTGGTACGGAAGAGCAAAAGCAGAAATTTTTACCCAAACTGGCAACCGGCGAGTTGATCGGCTGCTTCGGGTTAACCGAGCCAAACCACGGGTCTGATCCGGGTTCCATGGAATCAACTGCCGTTAAGGTTGATGGCGGTTGGAAGTTAAATGGTGCCAAAATGTGGATTACAAACTCCCCTATTGCAGATGTGGCCGTTGTGTGGGCAAAGGCCAAAGAGTCGAAAGATGATAAAGGTGTGATTCGCGGTTTCCTGCTCGAAAAAGGAATGGATGGATTTACAGCTCCTCACACTAAGCATAAAATGAGCTTGCGGGCGTCATCAACCGGAGAACTTGTATTTGAAGATGTATTTGTACCCGATGAAAATACATTTCCGGATATTCGCGGATTGAAAGGCCCATTTACCTGTCTGAATAGTGCCCGATACGGAATTGCCTGGGGAGCCATCGGCGCAGCTGAATACTGCTACGAAAAAGCGCGTCAATATATGCTCGATAGAAAACAGTTTGGTCAGCCTTTAGCCGCAAACCAGTTACCACAAACCAAACTGGCAAATATGCTCACCGATATCACCTCAATGCAAATGATTGCATGGAGATTGGGTCAGCTTAAAGACCAGGGCCGCGATCATCACGCCATGACCTCCCTCGCCAAACGTGATAATGTGAACAAAGCATTGAACATTGCCCGAATGTCTCGCGATATGCACGGTGGAAACGGCATATCAGGCGAATATCGGGTAATGCACCATGTGATGAACCTGGAATCTGTCCACACCTACGAAGGCACATACGATATTCACGGTCTGATTTTGGGGAGAGAAATTACCGGAATTCAGGCTTTTGTACCGAAGGGGAATGGGTAGAAAAAGTCCCCTCTTGAGAGGGGACAGATAACGAGCGTTCAGCGGAGTTATCAGGGGTGTGTAACGTGAATTATGGGATTGCGACAATTTTTGGACCTTTCAAACACACCCCTAAATTCGCTAGCGCGTTCAAAAAATGAGCCCTCTCAAGTGGCTGTGAGAATATCCATGATCAAAAAGGCCCGCTGTTTGGGGCCACTAAATCACGAAAACACAAAAAATAGTATATATATAGTGTTATCAATAATTTGTTATTCGTGGTTTTGTGGCTCCAAAAAATGATTACTTGTAACTTAGTTTTTAATTTTCTCACAACCTCTCAGGAGGGGACTTTTTCAGAACTTGTTCGTAGCTCCGTTGCGAACCAAATCAATTGTAG
>PWFZ01000196.1 GCA_003555185.1 Balneolaceae bacterium
GGGGCATACGATGTACCACCGTGATGACATGCCGTTTGCCCTTCTGACGATTCCGGCCGTGTTTACCCAATTTCGCAAAAAGGTGGAGAAAATGAGTACGGTCCGCTCGCCACTTACAGAGCCGGGTTCTTTATCATCAGGCTTTACTGTCAGCAAAGGAGATATTCCAGCTGTCGAAGATCTTGGCTTGGATCCGGTTGAGAAGGACAGACGTTCCGTACTGGACTTCAAAGGTGGAGAGACAGAGGCATGGAAACGACTAAACCACTACTTCTATGAAATGGATGAACTTCGTAACTACAAGTTTAAGCGTAATGGATTATTGGGGGCTGACTATTCCTCAAAGTTTTCTCCATGGATGGCTCACGGCTGTATTTCGGCTCGATCGATTCATGCAGAGGTAGAAAAGTATGAGCAGGAGGTCCATAAAAATGTATCCCCCTACTGGATGAAATTCGAATTGATATGGAGGGATTACTTTCGGTATTCGGCCATAAAATATGGCAATCAGATTTTTAAATTGGGTGGAATTCAGGGGAAAAATCTTCAAAAAACAACCCATCAGGAATCTTTTGACAAGTGGAAAAATGGAGAAACCGGAATTCCATTTATCGATGCAAACATGCGGGAACTTAAACATACCGGATATATGAGTAATCGCGGACGGCAAAACGTTGCGAGTTTTCTTGCCCAAAATTTAAATTTTGACTGGCGATGGGGCGCAGCCTGGTTCGAATCCCAGCTGCTCGATTATGATGTATGCAGTAACTGGGGTAACTGGGCCTATAATGCTACCGTGGGGCACGATCCCCGTAATCGCTATTTCAATATTTTAAAGCAGGCAGGCAATTACGATAAAAAGGGTGAGTTTGTACGCACATGGATACCGGAACTGAAACATGTGCCTGCAGAATTTGTCCACGAACCTTCAAAAATGGCATCTGATCAGCAAAAGCTTTTTGATGTTCATCCAGGCCACAAGTATCCATTGCCCATGATTGATCTCGAAAATAGCTACGAAAGAATCAGAAATGAAGACTAGGTATGTATGAACAGGCCACATGTGTTAAAACTTGCATCCTATTATTTGTAAAAGTAAACTCTGTCTCTTCATTTCAAACAAATAATGTATACCGGTATGATGGCGAGAATTTATCCCCTGATAATTTTATTTCTGTTTAGCTCATGCATCTCAGAAGAGCGTAAACTCGAAAACTTATTTGACGATCACTGGCAATACTCACTGACGACAAATCCGCTTTTTGCAACGAACCAGGGGGAACACCAGTTTAATGACCGGCTGCCTGCGTCGAACCTTTCTGCGCTTGAGCAACAGTATGAAGATGACAGAGAATTTCAATATCGGCTGAATGTGATTGACAGAAGTTCATTGAGTGAAGAAGATCAGCTTAACTACGATATTTTTAGCGTTCAGCTTGAAAATTCAATCCGTGCCTATGAGCAAAACAACCATTTACTTCCATTGAATGGTTGGTGGGATTATCATGCCGTAATAGCCGATTTGCCAAACAGAGTCCCACTGGATAATGTGGAAGATTACGAGAATTACATCAGCAGGCTTGGCCAGTTTGATGACTATAACAGTGGATATATCGAGCGGATGAAAAAAGGACTGGAAGAAGGTGTAGTTCGACCGAAAGCTGTGTTTGATGATTATCTCGCTTCAATTGAAGCCAATATAAAAGAGGATGTAAGTGAGAGGGCACTATTTGAACCGTTTGAAAATTTCCCGGAGCGGATTAATGAAGAAGATCGGGGTCGGTTGAAAGAAAGTGCAGAATCAGTTTTAAGCGAGATTGTAATGCCGGAATTTTTACGGCTGCGGAATTTCTTGCGTGATGAATATATACCCAACAGCGCTGATGAAATTGGCATCAGTAATATAGAAGGTGGTGAAGAGTACTATCAGTTTTTGATTGAGCAGTTTACAACTCTCGATCTCACACCGGGCGAGATCCATCAAACCGGCCTGGATGAAGTGGAGAGAATTCGGAATGAAATGATGGAAATTATTGAGGAGGTCGGTTTCGGTGATGATTTTGACGGCTTTGTAAACTTCTTGCGAACCGACCCTCAGTTTTACGCCGAAACGCCTGAAGAGCTGATGAAAGAGACGGCATTTGTACTGAAAAAAATGGACGGACAACTTCCCGAGCTTTTTAACACGCTCCCGCGATTACCGTACGGCATCATGGAAGTACCGGACCATCTGGCTCCACGAACGGCGACCGCTTATTATAGTCGAGGCGCAGCAGATGGCAGCCGTGCAGGGTTTTACGCAGTGAATACACACGACTTAGATAGCCGTCCATTGTACGAGGTGGAAGCACTGTCACTGCATGAAGCAGTACCCGGTCATCACCTGCAAATAGCCCTGCAGCAGGAGCTTGAAGATTTACCAAAGTTTAGAACGGTGGCAGGATTTACGGCCTACACAGAAGGCTGGGCACTTTATTCAGAACGATTAGGACTTGAAGTGGGATTTTATGAAGATCCCTACAGCAACTTCGGCCGGCTGAGTTATGAAATGTGGAGAGCTCTGAGATTGGTGGTCGATACCGGCATGCACTCAAAAGGGTGGAGCCGCGATGAATCAATCGATTTTATGGCAGATAATTCTGCTCTATCCTTGCATAACATCAGGAGTGAAGTGAATCGCTACATATTTTGGCCGGGACAGGCACTTGCCTACAAAATGGGAGAAATTAAAATTCGCGAGCTGAGACAAATGTCAGAAGAAGAGATAGGGAATGATTTTGATATTCGGGAATTTCATGATGTGGTTTTATTAAGTGGAAGTGTGCCATTGAGTGTACTGGAAGAGAATGTCAGAATTTGGATAAATGAATAAAATCCAAATCAGATTAATTTCGTAGTACTACAATTATTCAACACATTGCAAGTCATTGTAATTACATAAAATGTAGGAGATTATAATGATAAATTTTGCATGAATTAATGGTGTAAGTATGTTACATTAGGGAGTTATAATAATTTGCTTCCTACTTTAATACACTTGTTCAATGAGCTCAAAACTATTTTTCTTTACCCTTCTCATGTTTATTGGGACTCTGTTTGTTATCCATAATTCAGCGTATGGAATGCAGGAAGATCAGACACATATATCATATAACGAGGAGTTGGGGGCGTTTGTAGGAATTCCTGAAACTGAAGCCGGCGTGGATAGCCTGCTTAATATAGGTACTGAAATGAGGGAGAGAAATTCACGGATCTCTTTTGAAGCTGCTACAATGGCTCTCAATTATGCGAGAAAAATCGGTTACCGTCAAGGTGAAGCTAAGGCCTATAATCTTGCAGGAAATAAATACTCTGATTTTGGAGATTACAATACTGCACTTGAGTACTATTTGTCA
>PWFZ01000346.1 GCA_003555185.1 Balneolaceae bacterium
ACTAGAGCGGCTTCCGATCTGGAAAACCTTAGAACAAATGCAGGCTTGGCAGATCACCACTGCCTACTACATGACGGAGATGGAAAGAGATTTTGAACGCCTCTCCGTGGAGCAATCAGAATCTGACATAATGCTCAGCTTCCCTGTGCGGCATACGTCATGTACCAAGTTTTTTGGCTGCCCTTATCATGACTTCTGCTGTGCCTGGCCGAATCCAATCCATCGCTGTGACTCTCCTCCTTTTGGTTTCAAAACGTTCTTTTGGAATCCTATGAATGAGAAGCATAATGAGGAGTTTCACTTCACAACTGAAGACATTAAGGAGTAAATAATGCAAAAAGAAGAAATGCAGCCTATAAAAGACCCTGACCGTGCTCGAGGAGAGATTCTTCAAAAGATAGCAGAGAATGAATGTTTGGTACTCGAACTTGCTAAGATAGTCAATGATTTAAGAACATCACTTGCTCCTATCCTCCACGATGCGCCTCCTCCTTGTGAGGCCAAGGAACAGTATGAAGAGGGAACAGCACTGGGTGCTGAAATAGGTGCTCAGAATAGAAGACTGTCTTCCTTAATCTTTCAACTGAGATCAATCAACGAGCATATTGCTCTCTAAACTTTAATAAGGAAACTGAAAGAAAGGAACCAAAATGACTGAAGAACAGAGTGAACAATTCCTCGAAGCAAAACGAACTGCGCAGGAACTTAGTGAAATGTACAAGAATGATGCTCGCCAGCTGTCCTTCAATCTCTTGCTCCTCGGCGAGATGGGAACTGGCAAGACATTCATTCTCCGTACAGCCAGAAAGCCTGTGCACATTGACTCATTCGACCCAGGCGGAACCAAAGGCCTGCGTGACGAAATAGCTGCCGGTGACGTTATTGTTGACACGAGGTGGGAGGCTGAGAATCCCCTCGACCCTCAAGTTTTCCCTCAGTGGCAGATGGAGATGGATAACAGGATTAACTCCGGCTACTTCAACCACATCGGAACTTATGTCCTTGATTCAAGCACTACGTGGAGCAAGAGCATAATGAACGACGTACTTCGCAAAGCAGGTATTGCCGGCAGTGCGCCACGTTTCACTAAGGACTACACTCCACAGAAGGTAGCTATTGAAAACTCCATCTACCTATGCCTCGACCTCCCCTGCGACTTCGTCATCACCGGACACCTCGAACCTTACCATGACGAACAGTCAGGCATGACCAGGTTTCGTTTCCTAACTACGGGCAAGGGAGCTATCATCCTCCCTACTTTGTTCGACGAGATTTGGATCGCCCAGACAAAGGAAACCAGTGGGGGGAATGAGTATCGAGTCCTAACGCAGACTACTGAAACTTACACAGCCCGCTCTCGTTTGGCCAAGAATGGCCTTCTGGAGATGTATGAGAAGCCGGACATTAAAGAGATTCTCCGCAAAACTGGCTACGACGCGGAGGATAAACCAAGACTGTTCTAAACTCAAATGAAAGGAGAAGGTGATGAAAGAAGGTGACATGGTAAGAATTAATGAAGAGGTGAATGTGGAAGCATATGAACAATCCGATATTGGGTGGAATCCTGATATGTCAAACTCATTGGGAAGAGAAGGGAGACTTGGGCTTATGATCCCAACTCACACCACAAAAGAAAATGCTTTCCAAGTAAGAACAACCTTACCTGAGGAAACTTTCTTCTGGTTCCAGCATGACTTAACCCCTATTCATAAGGAAGGAGGTGGTGTAACGGACGAATAAAAGAAGACTTAAAAAGGCAGTAACATCTTACAAACCCTAAAGATCGAAAGGAACTAACCATGCCAAGTTTTCTCGACGTTGACACAAGCAAAGCAGTAGAACCGAAACCTGTCCCTGGAGACAAAGAGTACAAAATCCGCCTCGTTGGCTTCATTGAGAAGGAAGTCGAAGGCGAACTGTCTCCTATCTGGCACAACCAGAATGGCGCACCCTGCTTCATGCCTCAGTTTGAAGTCCCCTCAGTTCCAACCAGCAAAGACTTCTCTCATTACATGCCTATTCCGCATGAAGAGATGACGGAAAAGGAGCGCAGTCGAGCTGAATGGCGACTGGAGGAATTCAAACGTGCCTTCAAAGTACCGAAGGGAAAGATTGATCGGAAAAAGCTGATCGGCAACGAGGCTTGGGCCATCCTCGGTCTGAAGAATGATGCTGAATATGGTGAGCAGAACTTTATCAAAAAGTTCGTCATCAGCAAGTAACCCAAATTGCTACGTTCGAATTATGAACGCAGCAACCAAACCAAAGCATTGGGGAGCCACCTTACTCCCCAGTGCTTTTTCTTAAGGAGGATAAAATGGACACTACCGATATCGCCAGGATTTGTCACGAAGTTAATCGAGTCATCTGTGAAGCCTTTGGAGATTTTTCACAAACAAGTTGGGAAGAAGCTCCTAATTGGCAAAAAGAATCAGCCGTCAACGGCGTCCTAACCATCAGTCAAAATCCAGATTTTACCCCTGAAGATTCACATGAAAACTGGGTACTTGAGAAAATTTACAACGGCTGGACTTATGGAATTGTTAAGGATGCAGAGAGGAAAACACATCCTTGCCTCGTCCCTTATGAACAACTCCCTCCAGAGCAACGAGTTAAAGACTGTGTCTTTCTTGCTCTCGTTACACAATTAAAAAATTCTTAACGGAGAGCCTCCCATGACAGGAAGACCCCGACTTAGTGTAGAACTATCACAGGCCCAAAGCGATGGCCTCCAACGTATGTTGGACTACGGGGAGCAAAAAGCACTATTCAGCGCCATCGTTGACTCCTTACTTAAACTCCATAGTAGCCATGGAAAGATGGCCATCTACGCTATAATCGTCGGCAAGGCTGATTACATTGAAGTGCTCGCAAGACAAGCGGGGCAGAAAGAGAAGGTAACAAGTGGCGACGATTGAAGATCTTAAACAAAGCATTAGTACCCTAAGTGAGGATGCTCTGCTTCAGCATATTCTTGGCATCAGAGAGAACCGTCTGAAAGTAGAACCTCCCAAGAAAACAGCCAAACCTACTACAACTAAACCGAAGGGAAAGAAAAAGGCAAAAGAATTAGATCCATTCGCAGTGGCTCAATCTCTACCTCAGAGCCTGAAAGATGAATTAATCAAAGAACTTATGAACCAGATGGAGGAATAACTTTTGAAACTCCCTATCATTAAACAAATACCTTTGGACTCTATCTCATTTGGCGAGCGTTTCAGACAGAATTATGGCGACCTAGAAGAGTTGGGCCAAAGCATCCTGGACAACGGACTTATCAATCCTATAACCGTCGGCCTTAATCCTACACCTGATCAGGCCCCATACTTACTGGCCGCAGGTGGTAGGCGTACATCTGCTTTCAAGCTGATGGC
>PWFZ01000083.1 GCA_003555185.1 Balneolaceae bacterium
ATACTAATGGACAATAGCACAAGACTAGAAAGTAACTTACAAGAGAGAGAATAACGGAAACAGGCTTTGAGCACCTGTTTCCCATTTTTTATGTTAAAAATAATTATTGGAGAGAAATCAAAAAAGGAAGTCAGGTTTTGAGCACCTGGCTTCCTTTTGTTTTTTAATAAAAGCTTACAGTTACGGTCTTTCCTATCTATACTAAGCGTAATTATATCAATTACATAGAGGTGTAAATGTCTCTTTTACGACCTGTAATATTTGCAAGAAAATTCCATTTTTGTGTAAGTAGCGATGAAAGTAATAGTAGTATTGTAATTTATCGCTACAAAAGGCTTAAAGAGCCAGGGGTATTTTTCTTATCAGTTAAATAAAAGTTCTTGCATAATTTACAATCTGGAATAAAAAAACCGGCCAATGGATAGCTCTTATATGCTTAACAATGTTACTTCATACAAAGGGTTCAGGATATTGTATGTGAAATATATGGTGACCACCCGATGCAAGGACATCGTAATAAGAGAATTGGAAAAACTGGGTTTAAGCTATGCTATTTCAATTCATGGAGCCATTGAATTTCAGGACACACTTATCACGAGTAAAGAAACAGAATTAAGGAAGAATTTGCTCAAATTCGGTTTGGTATTACTTGATCAAAACAACAGCAGTCTGATTGATCGAATTATAACCTCAATTGTTGAAGTGGTTCACTACTCTGAAGAGTTACCCCGGCTAAAATTTTATGACATCGTAAACAATTATTTGAGTTCAATTGATGGCTCCTTGTTGCAAATTTTTTCTGATGTAAAAGGTATGTCGGTGATGCAATTTATAATCATACATAAAATTGATCGCATTAAAGAGATGCTGCTTTATGAAGATTTAACTCTTTCGGAAATTGCGGAGAAACTTTGCTATAAAAATAAGTTCCTAATGGTTGCTCAGTTCAAAAAGCATACAGGTTTAAAGCCATCCTATTTTAAAAAATTAAAAGCATGCCGTCGTAATATTGAAGCAAAACGTTCTAAAGAATATTCAAAAGGTTCTCTTGTGTAGGTTTGTTGCAGATTGATCATTCTAATATCTAATCTCTCGCTATTGCTTATCGAATGTGATAAGGGTATTTGCTTAGAAGTATATTAATTCAAATTCGCTTTATTGAAGGCGTAAATACAGTTCCCGGTGTAATCTATGTAAGGAATTGTCATTTAAGTGTAAGATGAAAATCTAAGAGCATCATAATATTGAAGTGTGAAAATAATTTCACAATAAAATCCGGAATGTGCGGAAAACTATGTTAAACACTATGAAAACATTAACAATCTTAGCCAATGTCACTCTTCTTTTTTTAATATCGTTTGTTTTAGTAGGCTGTGGATCCACTACAGGTTTGGAGCGTTCGGAAGCCATTCAAACATCTATGGAAAGAGTCGATGATAATATTGGAGAGATACAATCACAGGTGAATGCAGTTAACTCTTCGCTAAGTGAACTTACCAGACGTGGACAGGGGGATATTAAAGGGTCTTTTGAACGCTTTAGCGAAGAAGCGTCCAAGCTGAGGGAAATGGAGAGAGAATTCGTTAAAAATGCAGATCGTATGGAATCGAATGCAGAAGCTTACTTTGAAGGATGGAGTCGGGCTGATGAACAGTATGAAAATCCTGAAATTAAACGGCGAAGTGAAGAAAGACGCCAGGAACTTAGTCAAAAGTATGACAGAGTTAATCAAAATAGCAATAGTGTTAAGCAAGACCTGCGATCATACGTTTCAGATATAAATGAAATTGAAACGTTTCTTTCAAACGATTTAACGAGTCAGGGTATTAATTCCATTGCGAGTGTTTCGAATGAAGCAGTTAATAAAGGGGATCGGCTAAGTAGTGAATTAGGATCCCTTCAGACAGCAATTGCATCCACACGGGACGAGATGAGACACGGTGGACTTACAATGAATTAATAAAGAAGCTGCTAACTTCTACAGCAAATTTAAGGTGCTTTTTGGGATTAGATGTGGAAATGAAAACTCACATTCGAATTTCAAGACAGCACCTTTTTTTATGTAAAAGAGCCGGTAAATAGCAAAGGACTCTGTGGAAAAATTACACACGTTTTATCGAAGGTGAATTTGGACATCGTACAATTTCTGAACTTGTTATAGGGTCAAAAAGCGATTTAAATTTTTTTAAATGCCTATAACAGCATTTAAACAAGCTTTTTGGCATATCGTTTTCTTTAATATATGCAAGTATTAGCAGACCTGTTGTAACGCTCAAAGCGGAAGTATTGTGCAATTTGTACACGTGACAAAGACTTCACACAATGAAACTTTCAGATCAGATAATCAAAAAAAAAATTTAATATCATGAGAACACAAAGCAAATTTATAAAAAGCACCACATTAACGGCCATATTCTTGGCTGTATTTGTGATGGGAAGCTATGCCCAGACTGGAGATGAAAGAGATAGAGCTGCCCAGGATCAACATCAAGATCGTGACAAAATCACACAATCTATCCAATCCACGATTCCCAGTGATGGTGATCAGGATGTTGAGCGTGGTACACCTATTGAAATCACTTTTACAGACGATATGGAAATGGACGAAGAAACCATCAACGATAGAACTTTTGTCTTGAAAGAAAAGAGATCTGACAGAGACAAAGAACGGGATGATGAAATGCGTCATGATGAAGACATGCAGCATGAAGAAGATGATATGGAATACGAACAAGATGAGGAGTATCAAACCGATCATCAAAGAGCCGATCAGGACAGGCAACACACTGACCGAGATCAAGAGAAAACCATAGAAGGAACAGTGGAGATTGAAAATAACACAGTTAAATTCATTCCTAATCAAACTCTTAGAGCACATACCGAATATACACTCACCATGAATGGTGAAGATATGCGAATGGGAGAAGCTCGCGAGCAAGACCGTGACTGGGATCAGGATCAGGATTATGACCAAGATCAGGACCAGGAATGGGGACAACAGCAAGATCAGGACCGAGAGCGAGAGCAGGACCGTGATATGGCACAACAAATGGATCAGGATTGGCAAGTGACTTTCACAACAGGTGGAAGAGATGAGCCTCTTACAAGAGTTGATCTTGGATCAGCTGCTGATTTTGTGATTCTTGCCGGAGCAGATATTCATGGTGAAGAAAATTCACAAATCACAGGTGCGCTTGGTAAAAAAGATGGCGAAAGAGATGAGCGAACCGGAGAATTATTTGAAGGCAACGATGACAATAATGATACCGGCGAAATCGGACAACAAGCCGCAGCTGTTCGGGATACAGTAGAGCAAGAAACCGGATTTGGCCAGGAACAGGATCGTGACCGGCAAGATCAAGATATGGATA
>PWFZ01000113.1 GCA_003555185.1 Balneolaceae bacterium
ATTCGCGAAATGAACCCGGAGCCCGGTATCCCAAAGCGCGAATTCTTTCAGCAATTACATCAACAGCTTCTGCGAGCTCTGCATATTGCTGTTCAAACTGTTCATGCAGGGAGTGAAAAAGCTTACCAGTCACGTTCCAATGATAATTATGTGTTTTCAGGTAGACCATGTAAGAGTCAGCCAAAACTTTAGACAGCCCTGCTGCTATTTTTTCACGGTGTTCTTCCGAAATTCCAATATTAATTTCCATGGCATGCTTCCCATCTACTATTGTTGGAGAACTCATATCTTATCCTCGCTGATTAATTGACCTTAATTTCATTCTACTAAAATTACATTAATAAGCCCACTATCATTCCAACAATAGCGGGTTTAGTAGCAGATAAATCAGCGGCGGTAAATCAGATCTCTATTTCATGAACTTCTTTAAGAATTGCCTTCGCATTATCATCATTTTTCTGCATCACTCTGTGCTGTAGATTAGTAATGATCTCCGGCTCAGCTTTTTCAAAAGCTTCTTCTTTAGCATCTTTTTCCGTTCCGGTTCTCACCAGTTCATAAATATTATCAGCCCGGACAATGCTGTATAGATTGTCCTCATTAAAGGCGTGTGAACGAAGGTCTTCAAACTTTTTAAACAGTTCCGGAAACTGATTGCTGTCATCCGCCCGATCAACAATTTCTACATCTTTGGGACCTTTTGCACTAAGTGGTGTTTTACACAGGTAGTAAAATTTTTGTTTGTAAATCATGTGAGTAAAATAACTTTGTGAACGTTGTGCTTGTCTACATTTATATTAACCAAATATAGTGTATTTTTGGCTCCATCACACACAGTAATCATTTCATTCATCACATGCACATTTCCTTTAAACTACCGGCGTGCTTCAGTTTTTCACTGTTTTTGATCATTTCCCTGATCACTAGTTCATGTGGTCAGCCCCAACTGGTTGAAACGGAATCAGATCAAACCACCCCTTCCCCGCCTTTAATCGACCATGATTATTCAGCACACGATCACTCCGGAATGTGGCTTTTGTCACAGCTGCAAGGTAACGTTTACAATAGCATGAATAGCCTGGGGTTATCCATTTCGACCGACTCCATTTATCACGCCGAAAACCCTTCTTTGAATGAAGCCATTGTACGGATAAATATCGGTGAGGGTGGTGGCGGAACGGGATCTTTTGTCTCCAAAAACGGCCTTATCCTCACGAATCATCACATCGCTTACGATGGTATTGTGGCGGCAAGCAGCGGCCAACACAATTATTTAGAGGATGGGTTTTATGCAGATCGGGGTGAAAAAGAGATCGCCATACCAAATTATTCACTTTACATACCCATCGAGGAACTGGAGGTTACTCAGATGATCGACGGCATGCTGGCTGAGGATTTATCCAACCAACAACGGGTAGCCCAAAAAGCACAGATTGAGCAGGCCATTATCGATGAGTGGCACAACGAAGACCCAAACCTTGTTGTCGAAATTGATGAATACTGGTCCGGTAACCGTCAGTTTATGACCGTTTATAAAATCATCAGAGACGTACGATTGGTGTATGCGCCAAAACGGTCTGTTGGAAAATTCGGCGGTGATATTGACAACTGGATGTGGCCACGACATACCGGCGACTTCACATTTTTGCGAGCCTATGTTTCCAGTGACGGCTCTTCTGATAGTTACCACCCTAAAAACACTCCTTTTACACCTGATTTCGTGCTTCCATTTCGTAAGGCAGAATTACAGCCTCAGGATTTCACAATGATACTCGGTTTTCCGGGAACCACTCACCGCTTCGAAAGCAGCTATGCATTTCAGTTCTATCATGACCAACAAATTCCCGTTCTGCAAAAGGTGTTCTCTGTATACCTGAACAGCCTTGAACGAGGAGCGAAAATTGACTCCCAGTACGAAATCCAGAATGCAAGTGAAATTGCTTCCATAAGAAATGCATTAAAATATTACGATGGTGTTCAGCAGGGATTTGATAAGCACGATGTGATTTCGAAAAAACGTTCGAAAGACCGTGAGTTCAACCGGTGGGCGAAGGCTGATTCGATCAGAAACTTAACCTACGGACGGGTTATTCAACAGCTAGACCAAAGCTACAGAATTGCCGGGCAGATGGGCGACCTTCTCTACCTAACATTCTACTCACTTGAATTTAGTAACCTGTTGCAGATGAGTACAATTTTTGATGAATACGCTGATTACTATGGCGCCGAAGACAGAGAAAAGTATCCTGAAGATGAGCGCCGACTACTTTATGATCAAAATCGGGCATGGATTGATAGTTTTAACGAAGAGGCGGAAGCCGTGCTGCTCGCCGATCTCCTGAAAATAATGGCTGAACTACCGGAAGGCAGGCGCCCACTTATTCTCTATCAGTTTTTTGATTCGGAGGAAACCGAAAGCCTTCATAAAGAAATCGATCAATTTATAGATCGACAACTTTCCACATCTGCACTGCTTGATACCACATCAGCCCGTGAGTGGATCTTCACCGAAACATACGATCAACCGGCGGACAGCCTTTACTTGATCTCATCAGAAATACGAGAATTATTTGAGATAAGCCGTGACAATTACATTCAGCATTTTCAATATTTGATCCCCGCTCAACAACGATACGAACAGGGTATGATGGAAATGAATAACGAAGAAGGCAGATATCCTGACGCCAATTTCACCCTTCGCCTAACAGGTGGCCTAATCGATGGATACAGCCCTGCTAATGGGGTTTACAACACTCCGTTTACAACGTTCAGCGGCATGCTGGAGAAGCAAACAGGCGAAGAACCTTTTGACCTTCCCCGCGACCTGTACAATTACTCGAACCATTCCGGTAATTTTGGCGGATACGGAAATAAGAGCGGAGATCTGATCGTTAATTTCCTGAGTACAAACGACATTACCGGTGGAAATTCCGGCAGCCCGGTCTTGAATGGTTCAGGAGAGTTGATCGGACTTGCCTTTGATGGAAATATTGAAGGCATTATCGGTGACTATTTCCACGTGCCGGAACTCAGTCGCACCATCAGTGTAGATAGCCGGTTTATTCTTTTCATGATGGATCAAATCGACAATACCGAACGGCTACTGGATGAAATTGAGGTTTTGATTGATTACTGATTATTGATTAATTTAGAATTTTGAATTTTGAATTTTGAATTATCCCCTCACAAATCCTTAGGACTCATCACCCACTTCAGCGTACATTCTCCTTCACGTACATCTTTCCAATTCTGCACATTTGCCTCAAAGCAGGCGATGGTTGCGGTAGGCACAACTTTATTAAACGGACGGTTTGATAGATCCGCGATGGCCTGCTCCGTCATGGGATTG
>PWFZ01000429.1 GCA_003555185.1 Balneolaceae bacterium
ATTGCCCCACAGTTTACAATTACCAGATCGTTTCGGTTACGATCGCTTAACGAATGAATTGCCCGGGCCGTTACATCTTTACCAACGCCAGATTCTCCCTGCAGAAGAACGGTGATGTCCGTTTTAGCAATTTGCATAACTTTGTCAACAACTTGCCTGATGGCAGCTGACTCTCCATTGAGTCCGTATCTTTCCTGAAGTGCTTGTCTATCCATATAAAATTTTGTTAGCAGTAATACTCAATTTAAGAAAGATCTGCTTCTTGCCATAAACGAACGTAAAAAATATTTCTTATGAAACTTTAATCGCCTTTCATCTCTTTACTTTAATATAAAAACGTTGTTTGTTTAAAAGAACGACTTATTAAGAACTATTTTTGTGCAGATGGACTACACACTATTTACCAAAGAGATTGAAGAACGTCTAACAAAGCATTTCACCACAATTTACGGTGAGAGCCAGCTATCATTTTGCCTTGATGAAACCCATAAGCTGCTCGAAAAATACGGCCTTAAACCGGTGGATGAAAAGATTGATTTTAAAAAAGTCTGGACACACGAAGATGAAGTATTAATTACTTATGGCGACATGGTGAAACCGGATCCAAAAGAGTCGGTTTCGAAACTTAAAAAGCTTCAACAATTTCTAAATGAACATGTTAAGTACTGGATCTCAACTGTTCACATCCTTCCTTTCTATCCCAGCTCATCTGATGATGGGTTTTCAGTAGTCGATTATACGAAAGTAAATGCAAGTCTCGGCGGGTGGGACAATATTGAGGATTTAAGCAACGATTTTAGACTGATGGGTGATTTGGTTATGAATCACACATCCAGACACAGCAGCTGGTTTAAAAATTATCTAAAGGGTGTTGAGCCCTATAATGATTTTTTTATTGAAGTAAATCCGGAAACAGATTTAAGTGCTGTAACACGTGCGCGCAGCTCACCTCTTCTCACACCGGTTCATTCCGAGGGTGGGGAAAAATTTGTATGGAGTACATTCAGTGAAGATCAGATTGATGTAAAATTTTCCAACCCGGTTTTGCTGTTCAGGTTCTTAGATATATTTCTTTTCTATATAAAAGAAGGGTTGAGTGTTATACGTTTGGACGCGGTTGCTTTCATATGGAAAAACATTGGTACTTCTTGTATTCACTTACCTGAAGCACATGAAATTGTTAAACTATTCCGATCAATTGTCGATTTTTATAGCCCCGAAACAACGATTATCACTGAAACAAATGTGCCTCACAAAGAAAACATCAGCTATTTTGGTGATGGAGATGAAGCACACATGGTTTATCAGTTTAGTTTGCCGCCACTATTGCTGCACGCTATTTTAACAGAAAATGCACAGTACTTAACTACGTGGGCACAATCGTTGAAGAAACCCCCCGATAACTGTACCTACTTCAATTTCACATCATCGCATGATGGAATTGGAGTGAGACCATTAGAAGGCCTGGTACCTTTATCCGAGTTTACAGCTTTGGTTAAAGGGATGGAGAGACGTGGTGGTTTTGTATCCGAAAAAAAGAATCCGGATGGTACGTTTAGCCCTTATGAATTGAACATCACCTATTTTGATGCGTTTGCTGATTATAGTGGATCCCAAAGTCTACAAGAGCGCAGATATCTCTGTTCACAAACGATTATGTTGAGCCTGAAGGGGGTTCCGGGGATTTATTTTCACAATTTAATGGCTACAAGAAATAACGTGAAAGGGGTTTCAGTTACAGGGCGTTACCGAACCATAAACAGAAAGAAATGGACTTATGAAGATTTGACAGATTCATTAAATGATCCTGATACGAATACCTACAGGATTTTTCATCAATATAAAGAGATCATAAAAAAGAGAAATCTTCATCCGGCATTTCATCCGTTTGGAAACCAAAAAGTACTGGCATTAAATAATGATATTTTTTGTCTGGACCGAACCGCTATTGATGGAACGGAGAGAATATTGGTGATGGCAAATGTGACCGGGAAAAAATTAAACCAGGAAACTGAATTTAATGATTTGCCCATAGATCGATCTGTTAAATACAATGATATAATTACAGGGAAAGAGTGCGTTATAAATGGCATCGTAACACTTAACCCTTATCAGGTTGTGTGGATAATGATTTAAGCATTTTTAGTGGTTAGTCTTCTATTATGCAGGTTTTTGAACGAAAATTGATGGAACAAATGCGCGTAAGACCTGTATTAATAGTAGTTTTTAAAGACAATGAAGCAGACAATATTTTATAAAGAACAGTCGTATAAATATTTATACAAACTACGTTTCGAGCTTTCACGGTTAAATTAATACAATTCTAAATAATCATGATGAAAAAATTCGCACTTACCTTATGTCTTTTAATGGGATGTTATTCACTTGTTCAGGCCCAGGATGATCAAGAACCACCCTATGGAATGGGTGAGTTGGAAGCATACTCTGTATTTGTGGACGCTTACCAGTCGGAAGACTACGAATTAGCACAAATGTATGGGGAGTGGATGATTAACGCGAGGCCTGAGACAATAGAAGGGCACCCCGGTTTTGATTTAGAGCGTCAATTTGACCGGATGGCGAATGTTTATGCAGGGTTGGCCCAGGAAGAGACAGATCCTTCATTGGTTGATGAATACTTAGAAAAGGCTATCAACACATTTAATATTGCTTTTGAAACGTTCACAACTGAAGAACAGCAGTTTGACTGGAATCATCGAAAAGGTCGCTTCTATCAAACCTATATGGATATGTTTGATGATGGCAGGGATAAAACGATTGAGTATTACTCTAACGCTTTCGAAATGGACCCTGAACGCTTCACAGGTATGGATGATGGGTATTATGTTCAAATTCTGTTGATGAATTACGTAACTACCGGCCAGCGCGAAGAGGCATTGGCATTGATTGATACAATAGAAGATTATGCCCCCCCGGCAATCCAGGCTGAAATCGATGATGCAAGAAATGAGCTTTTTGATGACCCGGAAGAGAGAGTTGTATATCTTGAGTCTCGCCTTGAAGGTGCAGATGAGGAAGAACAAGAAGGGTTGATGAGGGAAATCGCAGAACTCTATGATGAGTTGGGTGATGCTGAAAGTTCTACTCAATGGGCGGAGAGACTTTACGAACTCAATCCAAATTTCGAAAATACCCGTAAACTTGCTGATATCTACTTATCAGATGCTCAGTATCAAGAAGCTCTCGACTATCTGATTGAAGCGAAGGAAAAAAGTCCATCAGATGAAGAGGAAAAGGTTGCAGCTTTGGAAATTGCAGAAACCTATCAGCAGCTTAACGATTTGGAAAGTGCACGTGATTATGCACGGCAGGCAATCGATATTGAC
>PWFZ01000436.1 GCA_003555185.1 Balneolaceae bacterium
ATAAAAAAACGAAGTTCAATCACGGAGAATAATCGTTCGTCGATTTCCTTGAGATTATTCAGCAGCTCGTTCAAAGCTAAAATTCGTTCAACGTGTCGATCTGCCTGAAGGTCATTTACATCCAGATCGAGGCGTGAATAGTTACCTCCTGATTTAGTGGTATTTTTTTTACGGGAATAATCAACCAAAATTTGTCGCATGGATCGTGCAGCAATCGAAAAGAAGTGGGCCCTGCTCTGGTAGTCAGCATGGTTCTGGTTCACCATCTTTTCATATACTTCATGGACAAGTTCTGTTTTACAGAGAGTATTTTTTTCGTATTCCCGGTTCAACTCAGACTGGGCAAGCTTCTTTAACTTTTCATACACGAGCGGATAGAGACAGTTATATGCTTCCCGGTCTCCATCCTTCACTTTTAAAAGTAATTGTGTAATCTCCATTTGCCCTCATTTATTTTAAGGCTAAAATGTCTTCGTTCAGGGCTTTAGCAACTGCACTTCCGCAATTATTCACCCCCATCTTTTGATAAATATTTTTTATGTGGGTACCGGTGGTATTACAAGAGATAAACAGCTTTCCGGCAATCTCTTTTCTAGTAAGCCCTTTAACTAATAAAGCCAATACCTCTTTCTCTCTATTTGTCAAATCATACGTTTCGGCTGTAGATCCTTGATTATGAATACTGTTTATTTCTGACCCAATTTTTGTGTTTGACTCATAAGAAATGCTGTTTTGAAGTGCATGTGAAAGGACTTTCTTGAACCGTGAGTCTAAAGAAGAATCACTAAGAGAAATACTCTTTGGTATCTCTTGATTCGAAATCGTACCAATTTGTATGATTTTCACATTAGCTTTTCCATTAATTACAAATACCCCTATAATGGAATGATCTGTCTTTCCTGAACTTGGCCTCTTCATGATTCAAACCCTAATTAGACCTCTCCCTTGATTTTTTCTTTATCTCTTAATTTAAAATTAATCAATTGGTTATTATAGTTTCAAAGTCAATGTTTATAACATTATGGTATAAATTATATGAGAGAAAACTTATTTCTTCATCTAAGAAAAGGGAACAATTTAGATGATTACCACTCCATAATAATAGAGAGAGAATAATAAACTACGTTTATTAAAATTAGAGAGACAGTGAACAAAGAATCCGATCAAAAGAAAAAAACGATTTCATCACCTATCGAAATCCCTAAATCCGGGTGGAAAAAGATTCTTCTTCGTGTCTTTGAGCGCCTCATGAATAATCTGATATACATTGTGTCAGCAGGCGTTGCATTTTATGCGTTCATTGCCATTTTTCCCGCAATTATTGCGCTAATATCCATTTACGGACTAGCGGTGGATCCACAAATGGCACAAGAACAAATCCAAAATCTGGCAACAATGATGCCTGAAGAGGCCTATTCTATTATTGAAAAGCAGATACAGAATTTGGTAGAAACGACAAGTTCGGCATTGGGTTGGGGGACTATTTTAGGTATTGCAGTGAGTCTTTGGTTCGCAAACAATGGTACAAAATCGATTTTTACCGGTCTGGATTTTGCTTATAACACTAAAAGCGAGCGGAGCTTTATAAAGCACAATGCCATGACGCTGTTGTTCACCCTTTGCGGAATCATCTTGCTCATCATCAGTATGGGTTTCATTGTCATTTTCCCGGCAGTAGTACAATATATCGGCCTCCCCGAAAATATTGAAAACTTGATTAACTGGCTTCGATGGCCACTGCTTGCTGTGCTTGTCGTTTCAGCTATTTCTTTGATTTATAAATATGCTCCGGATAGGGAAACACCAAAATTTAGGTGGGTCATACTAGGCGCAGTTACAGCCACTCTTTTATGGTTACTGGCCTCCTGGGGGTTTTCTTACTACGTGTCTAACTTTGCTGATTATGGAGAGATGTATGGCTCCATTGCAGCAGTGGTAATATTAATGCTTTGGCTGTTTATCACCAGTCTTACACTCTTACTGGGCGGTGAACTAAATTCTGCAACTGAAGCTTACGCGCATAATGAACTTGAATAAGTTCAAGACCTCCAAGGTTTTGAAAACCTTGGAGGTCTGAGTAAATTCATAGCTCAAAACCACTAATTGCACCAAATGTCTACTTATACAGCGACTATTACCTGGAAACGAAAAAATCAGGCTTTTGTAGATAATCAAAATAAACGGGCACATAAATGGCAGTTTGACGGAGGTAACTTAAGAATTCTATTTTGAGTGTCTTTCCTGAGTACTTAACAAAGTACAGTAGACTAATACATCGAGTTCACCACTTATCATTTCTACGATGGGATATTCATTTCAATTCGTATTATTAACTTAACATTAGCAGTTTATTTTGGCATAAGATTTTCCATCAAAATTAATTTCATAAAGAGCTCAATGATGAACTCCGTGTACAACCGTTTTAAATCTCCCCTTTATACTCTGCTATTATCTCTTTTCATTATCCTCGTTGCCGATCCATCCACCGTAAGTGACCGCGTAGTTTTTGAAGAGTATCACTACACGGGAATTTCCCTCGACATTTCAAACGAAACCGACAACGCCAGGGCAACTTTCTGGCACCCGGATGGAAATGAAATTTATGTTACGGGTAGATTTACTGAAAACGTGGTTAGATATACACTATCTGAATCATGGAATGTAGGCACAGCAACGTTCAGCGGTGAATTTAAACTCACAAACGAATTTGGATCTACCTCCCAGCAGTCCAGAGCTCACGGACTCTACTTTCGCTCAGATGGAGAAAAAATGTGGGTGTTTAACAGAACTGAAATTTGGGGCTATACTCTTGATGCACCCTGGGACATTTCATCTGCAGAAACAACCTACTATGCAAACCTTCAAGATTTTGTGCAGAGAGGTCATGATATCGATTTCAAACCCGACGGATTACGCCTGTTTATTGATGATCGGGATGCTCAGGCCGTTCATGAAGTCAATCTCGGAAAACCCTGGGATATCACTACCATTGAATCCGTTTTCACGCTCGATATCAGCGACCAGGAGAACGAAGTCCGCGGACTTGAAATGATTGCAGACGGGACCATAATGCTACTGATGGATACCGGCAGAAAGGAAATTTTACAGTATCACCTGTCCGTGCCTTACGATCTGAAAACGGCACAATATATTGATGCATTTGACGTGAGTGGTCAATCGAGTAATCCTCGTGGACTAAGTGTCAGACCGGATCTTGAGTACTTTTATGTTACCGGAAATGACAACCAAAAGATCTATCAATATTCCAGGCGCTCCATGGAGTAACCAACTCCGTTAGCGGTTTGATGAAGCCAGACTCTGTACCACTCCTTTAAGCCCG